>MFZQ01000001.1:0-5988 GCA_001789445.1 Candidatus Roizmanbacteria bacterium RIFCSPHIGHO2_02_FULL_40_13b
GCACAACAAGCCCCGCTGCAATTCTTGGCGCAGTATTGCCTGCAACAGGTCCAGAAGCAGGAATGATGATCTTAAGCTTTGCAATAGCTGGAGTTTTGGGAGGAGCAAAACTTAGAAAATTTAAGCAAAACTAAATTAACAATTCTTTACTTTGCAGTTAGTAATTTATAAAACTCGAAACGGGAAGGGGGTGAAACGAAAATGAGAAAAACAATCGCAATCGCAGCTTCTGCTGTAATGATGCTTTCAAATGTTATTGCAGTTTCTGCAGCAACAAATGTTAATGACATCGTAAACAGCGGATACAACTTAGATGTAAACAGCTCAAGCAATCAAACAAATGTTGTTACTGTTAATAACAGTAATACAGCCGTTATTTCCCAAACTGATATCTCCAGCAACAATACTGGTGATAACACTTCAAAGGGAAATATCGATCTTTGTGGAACGTGCGGAGCAGGTGGATCATCTATCGTTACCGGAAATGCTGGATCAGTGAGCAACATGGATGTAAATGTTAATAGCAATAGTACTGCTGTTACGTTGCCAAGTGGTTCTGGATCAAGCACAAACAATGCCGTCATTACCAATACTGGTAAACACGCTGACTTCAACCTTAGCGCAAATACCACTAATGTAGTGACCGTTAATAACAGTAACGAAGCACGTATTAATCAGACATCAATCTCTAACAATAATACTGGTGATAACTATTCCGGAAAAAATATTGGAAGTGCTGGTATTATGACTGGAGACGCTCTTTCAGAGAGCAATATGTCTGCAACAGGTAATTCAAACGCAACATTAGTCGGAGGAGAAGCAGGTTTAGGTTCATGTGATACATGTGTTGGTAATTATAATAACATTACAAACACTGGGTACAATCTTGATGTAAACTCTTCTACCAATGACGTAAATGTAATTGGCGTAAACAATTACAACGGTCTCTGGGTAAGTCAAACTGTTATTGCCAGTAACAATACTGGTGGTAACAGATCTAAATACAACATCGGAAACGGTGGTATATTAACTGGAAATGCCGGAAGCCTTAGCAATATGGCCGCTGGTGGAAACAGTAATGCTACAGTAGTGGGTTTTGATGGACTACCTATGGGAGCAAACTGGAACCAAGTTGTCAACACTGGTGCAAATGGTGATCTTAACCTAAGCGCTAATACTGTCAGCGTGGCGACAACCTCAAATACTAATGCTTTGATGGATGTACAATTTGCTTTGGCTTCAAATCAAAGCGGGTACAACTACCAATATCATAACATTGGCTTTTGGGGAACGATGACCGGCAATGCCGGAACGGGAAACAACTTTTCAGTCTGGGGTAACTCAAATAACACTTTAATCGGTGGTATGTGGGGACTCCTGGCCTGGTTGGCTTGGCTTTAAATCCAATAGTGATCATTTTTAGATCTAAACGGAGATAAAGCGCTTTAGACCCCGCCTCGCCCTCCAGCCTCTCAAGAGGCAGGAGTGGCGGGCGGGGACCCGTTGTTTAATACTACAACTACTCTTTTTCACATTTCAAGTACCATTTACAACTCTTACTCTCTACCTTCTACTTTCCACCCTCCACCCCTCATGTCTCAACGATCTTATAGGTTGAATATCGCAATCAAATGATTTATAATACGGCCTTACTGATTAGGCTAAATTATGAAAACTTACGTCCTTAATAAAATTGTATCGGTTTTCCTAATAGTACTTATTTCTCTTAATCTAGCTTTTCCTATATTTGCCGAAGATCCAACTGTAACTCCTGATCCAACTCCAACCGATCAAGTAGCGACAACTGAAGCTAATTTATCTGATCAAAACGGTTTCGTAGGTGAAACTACTGATTCAACAGTAATAACTGTTTTACCTGATGGGACAACAAACGTAGCGACAAATTCAGGAGACCTGACCACAATAGATACTCAAGATACTTCAAGCCTCACAACCGATATTCAAAATACAAATGATACAGATGTTACCCGAACTGTTGATGACCAGAACACTACAGGAGGAAACACCGCTATTGAAAACATCGTTCCGTATGGAACTGTAGGCATCGTAACAGGAGAAGCTGGTTCAATCCAAAATATTTCTACAATAGTTAATACAAACATAGTTGCAGATAGTGCTTCAATTGTTCTAAAAGATGTATTTACTGATAATAATGAGTCGATTAATTTATCATCCATTGCCCCGTGCCAAGCTTCAGGCATCATTGACGCTCCAGAAAGCTTATATGACACTAATAGTGGAAATAACGTAAAAATACTTGATACAACAATTACAGATACTACGTTGGTTATTCGTAATGATAATACTGCAAACATAAATAATATCGTAAAACTCGATTCTGACACCGGAAATAACTCGGCAATCGATAATATTTCTGGAGTTGTAGTTGAAACAGGAGACGCGAGTACACAAGTGAATATATTCACCATGGCAAATACGAATCTTACTGGAAATTGTTGGTTTTATGGAGTCATTAACTTATTTGGTTCCCAAAACGGAGACATTATCCTTCCTTATGAACTTGATATTCTACACAACTCCATTCGTCCCCTCGTTTTTCAAACAAGTACGACAACCAATACAGGAGATACTCTTGATGTTTCAACAGAGAATGCGAGTACAAGCTCGGCAATCATAAATAATACAAATGATGCACAGGTAACTGAAGACGTTGCTTCAAACACAAATACCGGAGAAAATAGCTTAATAGATACCATTAACTTTAACACTATTGGTTCAATTATTACGGGGGACGCTACAACACAAAAAAACATTATCGATATTTTGAATACAAACTATGTACTCAATCATTTCTTCTTTCTGCAAATAAATAGATATGGGAATTGGAACGGACAAATCGTTGGACTCGATAGTCAATATATAATGCTTTCCCCTTCTGATCTTGCAACCGCCGGTCTTTCTCCTCTAAGTACTGTTTTCACAAATTCAGGTGATGATGCATCTCTTGATGTGAATTCAGCTTCAACAAATACATTAGTTGTAGAAAACAATAATAATCTATTGGTAAACAATGCTATTGATCTGAACTCAAATACAGGAAATAATGAGGCAGGTCGCTTTAATGCGAGTATAAAGACTGGAAATGCGAACAATAGGGCAAATATCGTTACTATGGGGAACACAAATATTACGGGTGATAACTGGTACTACATGGTCATTAATATCTTTGATGATTTTTTCGGAAATATCGTTTTTGCTCGCCCAGATATGGTTATTTCAAAAGTTGTTGATCAAGCTTTTCATAATGCTGGCGATACATTTTCTTATACAATCGCCTATGCAAACCAAGGAAATACATTTGATACAGACGTGTTCGTAACGGATGTCTTACCCGAACATTTGCATGCAATACATGCATCAAACGGGGGAATAATTGGAAATGGAACAGTAGAGTGGAACCTTGGTAAGGTAAATGCAGGTCAAACTGGATTTCTAACACTTCTCGTTATATCAGAAAAAGAAATGTCTGCACAAGATATTGTGAATTCTGCAGTAATAAGTGGAAGCAGATCAGAAAATAATTCTGCAAATAATACAGCAAGTGTTTCTGTAAAAATTTTATGTGTGGTAAATTGTCCAGGTCCAGCATCTTCACAAAGTACTTCACCTCAAACAAATACCACTTCCCAGAACGCTCAATCTCTTTCACAACCAGAAGAAATCGTACAAAATACCGTTCTTGGAGCTACTAATGGTAGGGTTTGGACTGTCACAACAGGCAAAAGTAAAACTAAGTCTAATTTAGCAGATTGCGGGCTCGCCTGCCAAGCAAAAATGCTTAAAACTGATCAATCTATTTTAACAATCCTTTCAGTATTACTTATTGGACTAGCTCTTCTTCGAAAAAAAGTGTATTCTTCCTAAAATCTCGTTGATTGCAATTTTTATCCTTACAATGAGATCTTTTGAGAATGAAGTACTCGTAATCTCAATTGTTTGAGTTGCGATCTTCGTAGGTACTGGAGTAATTGTGATAGATAGTATTGGTTTCCCCGTAATTACAAGTTTTGTCTCCCCCGGCTCTGAAGACTCGATTACTGTATGCTCACCATTGACTGTTGACTCTATTCTTTTGTAAATCACCGTTGAGCTGTTCGTACTTTTGACTTGTGTAGAGACTGAAACATCAGATGTACCTCTCACTGCTTGTGTTGAGACGTCTGTTGTAACAAAAGTACTAAAAAACATATTATGGTATGTTGAGAACTTTTACATTTCCTGTCGTATCAAATGAATACCCTGATTTATTGACCGATGTCACTGTCATGGTGTAATTTCCACTTTGTTTAATAGCGGTAATTGAAAATGAGACATCGCCACTGCTATTTGTTGAGCCACTTCCCCCATATTTTATGCCAGTCGGACTCGTAACGGAAACAGCAACTGTGGCTCTGTTTATTGGATTTCCATTCTCATCCTTAATTTTAACTTTGAAGGTTAATTTGTAAGAGAAGTTATTCTTTATATATGATGCGCTTATTGAATCAACGTGGATTACATTCGAAGCTACTTGTGTTGGTGTGGGTGTTACAGAAGGAGCTTGAGTAGGAGTTATTGTAGGTGTAGGATTCTCTGTCGGAGTTGTTGTAGGATCACTCGTCGGTGTAGGAGTTACACTAGGTGTGGGTGATGAAGTAACGCCAAGAGCGCCCAGCGCATTAACTCTGCCATATTTGAATTGTGACCCAGAGCCAGCTACATGGTCTGCTGTGTTCTCGAGTGTTTGGACTACGCAGGCACTATCAGGACAATTTCCATGGGACCAAATTAGTGCGGCTACACCCGAAACAAATGGCGTAGCCATGGATGTTCCTTGCATAGTTTGATATCCCCCATTCTTATATGTTGAATATATATTTGTACCGGGTCCTGCAACCATAACCCAATTTCCGTAGTTTGACCAATACGGCTTTACATCGTTTTCATTTGTTGCACCAACCGAAATTACCCCGCCAAACCCAGCTGGATAAAACTTTATACTTGAGCCCGAGTTTCCTGCCGCCGCAACAACGACTACGTCATGAGATATCGCATAATTTACCGCATCTAAAAGTGTCTGAGAATTGGTTGACCCCCCCAGACTCATATTAATTACTTTTGCACCACTGTCTGTTGCCCATACAATGCCATTTGCTATCCAGCTATAATAGCCACTCCCCGTGTCATCCAAGACCTTTCCATTCAAAAGTAGACACTTATAGCATATTCCGGCAATTCCACTCGAATTATTCCCCACAGCGGCTATAACACCCGAAACATGGCTTCCGTGTCCATCTGCGTCAATGCTACTTGACGTGTTAGTGAAATTATTTTTGTCGACAATTTGACTTGCAAGCTCTGGATGCGTCTCATCGATCCCCGTATCCAAAACTGCAACTTTGATACTTGTGTTCCCGGTTTCCAGATCCCAGGCACTTTGAGCGCTTGAACTCGCAACTTGTGTCTTGTAGAGTCCCCACTGAACAGAAAGACTTGTATCATCTGTCGTTCCTACTTTGCTTGCCTTAGCGTCTGGTTCAACAAAATCAACCAGTCCAGTCTTTTTTAAAGCGGTTATAACCTGCGAGGCATTCAAATTTGGTAAGGTAATCTGGAAAATATCAAGCTTTTCAATTCTGTTTTCAATGGTATCTTGCATAAACCCAGGAGCAACTCGAGAGAGTATGGCTACTCGATCTTGTTTTAAAACATGGTGCTTGAATTTTACAAGCAGTCGTTGTCGCTCAAATGCGTTCGTTGGAGTGAGATTTGTTGAGAAAAATAGAAAAAGAAGTATAAAAAAAACGCTTGCCCCTTTTAATATACGCATACATGAAAAGAGTACTACTTCTTCCCAAAAAAGTCAATTGATTGAAAACCAATATGGTATAGACTATAATGACGGCCAAATCAATTATGAGCCATCAAGAAGCTGGAACTGGCCTGAAAGCTGATTCACTAATTCAA
>MFZQ01000001.1:6005-43640 GCA_001789445.1 Candidatus Roizmanbacteria bacterium RIFCSPHIGHO2_02_FULL_40_13b
GTCAAATCTTTTAGAGAAGCGAAATAATGTACGATCAAGGCTATCAAAATCCGCGCAGTATTTGTACCCAACCATGGAAATTTCTTCACAAGATTTAGAAGATGTTTCAGGAATTTTACTGCATGGGGTATATTGTTATATAGCAAGTTTTCATAACGGTTTTATATCTGAATTTGATGAGGTAATTGCAACCTATGATGTTGCTGATCGACTTACGATTGTACAAATATATCCAGATCTTGATTGTCCTTCTCATGTATCTCGAGAGATAGAATTGGCAGCAATTTCAAAAGGCCTTGCAGATGCTTACAATGAATCAACTAATAATGCAGTCGATCCAAATTCAGCTATTTCTTTGCAGGCGGCCATGAGATTTCAAACTGAAGCATATCGAGCAAAAGAACGCCTCGTAGGAAATAAGCCAGCTCAAGTCGATGAAGCAGTAACTATATTTGATGGCAATCTTCATCGATTTTTAACTACGGTTTTTACTCCAGGGAAAGATGAATTGATTCCCATTAAAGTCGCCGCATTACCTGAGGCGTACGCTAATATAGATGTCTCACGCTTAACAAATCCTGAAGAGCAAGTATTACGATTAATTGGAATTGGCATTATCGGTCGAAGAGAAATTGCTTTTAGATTAGGAATTTCTGTTGAATATGTTGATACACTGAAATACCGCATTAGAAAAAAATCAAAAAGACGAAATCTTAATACTCCTTCAGAAGCATATGGATGTGGACCTAATGATATAGAAATATTGCCGGCAGTAATTAAAACAGCGCCCAATCGAATCCGTGTGGATGTGCAGGCTCAAAGAATTCTTCCTACAGCTAGTATCGACCCAATACCAATAACTCCTCATAGTGACAATCAGAATAGTATTGGAAGCGAAACGCATCCATCAGAAGAAGATGCGACAAAGCATAAATCTGATGTACCCGAAATACAAATGGATATTGAACAACTCCAGGGATTAGTTGGTCTTTTGGAAAGTGAATTAGACTACGGTATACTCGTATCTGATCCAGATAATCAAGAGCGAACACGTGTACGTTTTGACTGGTTTCCCAAATACTATCAACAAAATAGAGAAAGAGTAATTCAACTCCTTGACGCTATTGGGTTGCCATATGATGGAAATGTAATTTCAACGATACTAAATTCTCACAACCCTCAATTGCAAAATTCTTCATTGGCAATGACACTATTGGCTTGGGACAACAAGAATAAGAAATTACAAGATGATTTTATCTCAATTAAAAGACGTATGCTTCGGGCAATACATGGCGAACAAATCTCGGACGATGAAATTGTACGAAGGACACAAGAGCCATTTAGTACTATATTTGCAGATCTTTATAGACATACTGGAACGGAATAGTAAAGAGTGTTTGGTGGCCGTTGGAGGACTCGAATCCCGCACTGCGGGACCTCGCTTTGCTCGGCCCCCGACCTTTTATTACTAAATGTACGCGCACGTGGATTTGAACCACGGACCTTTCCGATGTGAACGGAATGCTCTACCACTGAGCTATGCGCGCAATACGTCTCGTATTATACAAAATTCGCTTGTTTTTTATTCCTGCTTAAATTACACTATTGAAATGCTAAAACGTATTGTAGATTTTGTGATGGATATTTTGGAGACGGTTGTCTTTGTGGGCTCTCTTTTCATAGTGACATATTTATTTATAATGCAACCAAACCAAGTACTTGGTGCATCGATGGAACACACATTTCAGACGCATGATTACATCTTAACCAGTAAAATTTCATATCGTCTCGGGAAGCCAGCGCGAGGAGACATTGTTGTTTTTGCTTCCCTTGGAAATAACGAAATTGACTTTATTAAACGAATTGTTGGACTTCCTGGTGACCGGGTAATGATTAAGGACTCGCATGTATTTGTAAACGGTGCACAACTTGATGAGCCATATATCAGCGAACCAACGGATACATTTGAAAGGGGATTTTCTAGGGAAGGTATTGAATCGGTTGTTCCTGAAGACTACCTATTTGTTTTAGGCGATAATCGAACACATTCACAGGATTCGCGAGAATTTGGGTTTGTTCCTCAAAGTAACATTATTGGAAAAGTTATTTTCAGGTATTTTCCAGCAAATAGTTTTGGTTCTGTCACAAATCCTTTTGTAACTCGTTCTTAATTTTTTCTAAAACCTTATTTGTCTTGGCATATCCACCCTTGATAGTTATCTCTATTCGAGCCATCCTTCTGGTTTGATGCAGTGAACTAGAAATTTGTTTGTCAATTTTTGAAAAATAATCTTCAATTTGATCATGGATTTCCTTAGTTATTTTTTTATCATCGTTTAATTCTCCAATGCCAATACTGCTAACAAGTTGTTCAGTTTTGTTCGTTGGAATGTTTTTACTCAACACTTTTTCAAAAACGGAAATCATATCTGCTTCTTTTGTCAGTCTTGAAATGTGAAATAAGTGTCCAAGGGAAATTGTTTTATCGTAAAATCCATTTATAATAACAGGCGGAAGTTTTTGTAATCGAATAAGGTGGGAGATGTGAGAGGCCGTCTTATTCAGTTTCTTTGCAATCTGCACTGGGCGAATTCCCTCTTTAACTGCATTTACAATTAATTGTGACTGAATAATTGGATCTGATTCATCTAAAATCGATTGTAGAATTGAATCAATAGCAACACGCATTACAAGCATTATACCCCATGTGGAGTTACCCCGACGTATTTTTTACCTGCACGTTTTTTGAATGCTACTCGTCCATCTTGTGTCGCATAAACCGTAAAATCTTTTCCAATTTTTGCGCCATCTGCCGGTCCAAATTTCATACCTCGTTGACGAACAATAACATTACCAACTGAAACTTTTTGCCCTCCATAGAGTTTGACTCCAAGCCGCTTGGAGATCGAATCTCTATTTCCTTTTGCCGCCTTTTGTGACTTTGTATGTGCCATATTATATTGCGTTTATCGTAATTTTGCTTAAATAAGCTCGAAATCCAGTTACTCTGCGGTATCGAGACTTTGCTTTAAATCGAGCAACGCGAAGCTTATCACCTTTGATGTTTTCGACTATAGTCGCTTGAGCTTTACTCTTAAGAAGTGGATTTCCAAGCTCAATAGCATTTTTTTCAGTATCAAAAAGAGCTAATATATCAAGTTCAATAGGTTTTCCATCCTCTACTTTGAGTCGATCAACAACTATCGTATCGCCCGCAGAAACAATATACTGCTTCCCACCCGTTTTTATAACTGCCTTTTTCATAGGTGTAATTATAATGGAAAAGGTCCGGAAGTACAAGCGCTAGCGTGGCAAATTCAAGGAGAGAGCAAGGCCGACCATGATCATCGTTGAAACTACAGAGGAGCCGCCGTATGAAACAAATGGCAGTGCAATTCCGGTGATCGGAAAAAGTCCCATATTCATACCAATATTCACCGTAAATGAGGTAGCGAGAAATAGGAGAACTCCTGAAACGTACATAAAGTGAAACGGATTGTCGCGTACACTTCGCAAAACGAGGAGTAGTCTGTAAAATAATATTGCATAGAGAATTATTACTGCCAAGCCTCCGATAAACCCAAATTGCTCAACAAGTGCGGCATACGCAAAATCGGTGTGATTTTCGGGTAAAAAAAGAAACCGTGATTGGGTTCCTAAACCCAGACCTCGCCCAAAAAGTCCACCAGATCCAACGGTAATAATTGATTGGATTAAATTGTATGATATACCACTCGTATCTATTTGTGGATTCAAAAAACTTAAAATACGATTTTTTTGATAATCTTTAAGCAATTTCCATAAAATTGGGCTTGTAATAATTGATAAAATGAAGGCGTACATATAATATCGCGCGGTAAGGCCCGCAAAAAAAACCATTCCTGCAAATACGCCCAAATAGAGAAGCGCATTACCTAAATCAGGTTGTTTTACAATAATTACAAAAATTAAAAGAAAATAGGCAAACGATATAAGAACTGACCGAGTTGAAATTTTACTTTTTGAAAAGAAATCTGCTAAGAATATAATAAAGAACGGCTTTAAAAATTCAGAGGCCTGAAAGTTAAAAAAAACTAAATCTATCCAACGGCGGGATCCTCGTACCACATCTCCAACAATAAACGTGATAATAAGTAACCCAATAAATGAAAGGTAAATAAGACGAGCATTAATTTGAACATTCTTTATTCCAAGTTTAAGTGTTAGAAACAGAGCAATAAAACCTACTATAAAAAAAGTGAATTGATTCAGGAAAAATTGAAAACTTATTCCCAACAAATTGAAAAGACTAAAAAGCGCAAGTCCAATAAGTGCTACCAATGCAAATCCATCTATTTTTGTAGTCATTTTACACGCTCAATATGAATCATATTTCCTTTGGTGAGCGACTGTGCAAGAATCTTGTTTTTAATAAATTCTTCCATTGAAGCAGGATATTCAGGAATCGTTGCCGCGATGATGTCGCCTGGTGCAAGCCCCATCTCTTTTCGAACAATCTGAACTTGACGAATTACTTCTCGAGCTTTTTCTTCTTCATCAAGTACTTGTTGGGAAACTCTTATTGGATTTTTTGGATAGTGAAATCCTCTCTCAAATTCAATATTTTTACAATTTAGTTCATCAAGTACGATATCCCAAATTACATCTTCTATGTGAGTGACTTCTTCATTCTTTGCGAATTTGATTGTAAGTAGTGGTTTTCTGACTTTTAATCCTTCCTTTTTTCGATACGCGTGACCTGCTTCAACAAGTGTACGGGCAGTTGACATCGACTTTTCAAGTTTGGAGTCAATCAGTTTTTTGTCAGCAATTGGCCAGGTTGACAAATGAACCGATTCCTCTGTGGTCAATCTTTTGTATAAGTATTCAGAAATAAAGGGAATAATCGGAGCAGAAATTCTACAAAATGTCGTGAAAATGGCATAACATGTTTCATAAAATGCATTTTTAGTCGCCTCTTTTGCCATCTTTCCAACTCTATCTCGACTCCGACGTATGTACCATTTTGACCAATCTTCAACGAAGAGTTTAAGTTCTGAAATCGTTCCAATTGTGTCGTATTTTTCAAGACACTCTGTAACACTTTTAATGAGAGAGTTGACACGAGAAAGAATCCATCTATCTAGAATATGTAATTCGCTTTGTTTGAGAGATACTATCTTTGGTTTCCAATCATCAAGCGTCGCATACATGCTAAAAAAGTTATAAATATTAAGCAAAGGAAGCAAAGTTCCCCGTATCTGATTTTTATATTCTTCTTCAGAAATTGCCATATCTTCCCCCTTCATAACGGGCGTTGACATGAGATACAGGCGCATCGCATCTCCACCATATTTATCAAGCATTACCTTTGGATCTGGGTAATTTCCAAGGTTTTTACTCATTTTTCGCCCATCAGTACCCAAAATAACTCCGGTTACCGCAACATTTTTAAATGCTTTGGATTCAAAAAGTGCATTTGCTATGACGTGTAATACATAAAACCATGCCCTAATTTGCCCCGTATATTCAACAATAAAATCGGGTGGAAAGAATGAAGATAAATCTTTATTTTGCTCGAACGGGTAGTGCCTCTCTGCATAGGGAGCAGAACCCGCCTCAATCCAGCTATCAAGGACTTCCGAAACACGTACCATGTAACATGTACCACCGGTGTTTTGTGTTACATGTTTCGTGTTACATGTTATACAAGGTATCTTCACTTCATCGACAACTGGTTTATGAAGATCGGTGATCTTTGTTCCTGATGCCTCCTCAAGCTCTTTAATTGAGCCCGGGACAAATCGGTGGCCATTTTCACATTCCCATACAGGAACAGGTGAACCCCAGTAGCGACTGCGAGAAATGCACCAATCAGGAGCTGCTTCCATGCTTTTTAAAAAACGACCATGTTTAAAATGAGAAGGAAACCAATTTACGTATTCATTTGTTGCCGCCATTTGTTTTTTGAGCTTTTGTACGTCTACATACCACGCATCTTGCGGAGAAAAAATAAGTCGCGTATGACACCGCCAACAGGTGGGAACAGTGTGTGAATAAGGTTTTGAGTTATAGATCAATCCTTTTTCCTTCAAATACTCATCTATCCTCTCATTTGCATCCAAATAGTACTCTCCTGCCCAGAAAGGGACTTCGCTTGTAAATTTACCTTCATCATCTAAGTGAATTGCTTCTTGAATATGTTCTTTTTTCATTACATTCAAGTCATCCTCTCCGTATGTAGCAAGTGTTACCACCCCCGTTCCTTCATCTTCAGTTACAAAATCTCCCCCTACAATAACAAAAAGTCTTTTTCCGTCATCTTTTTCAAAAAAATCAAAGTGTCCTTCAAACTTTTTATCCAAAAGCTCGGTTCCCGGAAACTCTTTTTCTATTTTGTAGTCATCTCCTTCTAATATAGAGAGTGTCGCTTTTGCAAGAATATAGTTTTCTCCGTTCTGCTTTACTTTTACATAGGTAAGTTTTGGATTTATGGCAAGAGCCGTCGTAACGAGTTTTGTCCATGGAGTTGTTGACCAGGCAAGCAGATATGTATCCTCGTCAACGAGTTTGTATTTATAAATTGTTCCCGGCTCTGTCACTGTCACATAATTGTCTCCATCCATCGCAACTTCAAAGTTTGAGATTGGGGTTGAGCAGTGAGGACAATAAAGAGAGACTCGAAGTCCTTTATAAATGAAATCCTTTTCATACATTTTCTTAAATACCCACATCACACTTTCCATGTACGATACATCCATCGTTTTATACGCATGTTCAAAATCAACCCACCGGCCGATGTGATCTATGTACCATTCCCAATCTTTTGAAACTGTTGAAACATACAATTTACATTCATCAATAAATTTTTTAACCCCCACCACATCCTCAATGTCTTTTTTTCGCTTTATTCCAAGTTTATTTTCAACCTTATTTTCCGCAGGAAGTCCATGACAATCCCATCCCCATACACGCCGCACTCGATACCCTTTCATCGTCCAAAAACGAGGAAAAAGATCTTTAGCAATACTGGGAAGAAGTGTTCCATAATGGGGGAGACCTGTTATAAATGGGGGACCATCCAGAAAATTCCACAGTTTGTCAGCTGGGCGATTTTCAACAGATTTTTCAAAAATCTTATTTTTTTTCCAAAAATCAATTATTTCCTGTTCAATTTTTGGCAGATCTAGATTGGGTTCAATAGGCTCGAACATGAGAATAATTATACCATCATCTTATTTCTTTCGGAGAAATGTCGGGATGTCGAATTCGTCGTCGTCTGTTTGCGAAGTTACATTTGGATTAAAGGTACGTTCTTCAGGTTCATCAGTTGTTTCGTCTGGTGAAGCTTCGACTATTTCGTCTGGTTCTGAATAATCAGTTTGAAACTGTGTCCCAAAACGAAGTTTATGTTCATCAAATTTTGTTGCAATCACGATTATCTTCACTTCTCCTGCCATCTTCTCCTGAATTACGGCACCAAAGATGATTTCTGCATCAGGATCAACAGTTTTTTGGATTATTGAGGCAGCCTCATCTACTTCTACCATGGATAGATCGGGCCCACCAATAACATTGAAAAGTACTCCTTTTGCACCAGTGATTGATGTTTCAAGGAGTGGGGAAGAGATTGCTTGTTTAATAGCCATCTGGGTCCGTTTATCTCCACTACCTGTACCAATTCCCATAAGCGCAGTCCCCGCGTCTTTCATAATTGATCGAACGTCGGCAAAATCAACATTGATAAGTCCAGGAACGGTGATCAGTTCAGCAATTCCCTTAACTCCCTGATGAAGAATTGAATCGACTTTTTTAAATGCATCTATCATTGATACTTTTGAATCAACAATTTCAAGTACTTTTTGATTGGGAATTACGATAAGCGTATCTACTTTATCTCGAAGTCGGTCAACCCCATCCTCCGCTGTCAGTTTTCGACGAGAGCCTTCAAATGCAAACGGTTTGGTGACAACAGCAATGACAAGTGCCCCTGTTTCCCTTCCAATTTCAGCAACGACCGGCGCGGCACCCGTTCCCGTACCTCCACCCTCGCCACAGGCAATAAAAATCATATCAGCACCTTCAAGCGCTTCTTTTATCTTATCTCGAGATTCTTCAGCGGCTTTTTGACCAATATCTGGATTTCCCCCAGAACCCAGACCTTTTGTAAGATTGTCCCCTATTTGTATTTTAGTATCTGCCCTATGTGCAAGAAGTGCTTGTGCATCGGTATTGAGTGCAATAAATTCAACACCAACAATATCTTCCTGTGCAATCATGGTTGCAAGCGCATTTCCGCCTCCCCCACCAATTCCCACGACTTTTATTCGTGCCGCCTGCCCCGCTTGTGGTTTTATTAACATATTATGGCATAAACGATTTCATCAAATTTTTTACTTTTTTTATAGATGATAAGACTGATAAATTGCGCAGTATTTTATCAAAATCCTTAAGATTTATTTTTTGTCCAGAAGTAGGTTCATTGTCTAGAGAATATAGAAGAAGTCCTACAACTGTTGCATATTGGGGAAAGAGTACTTCGTCAACAAGTCCAGTAATTCCTGCTGGTTTTCCAATTCGTGCTGGCATACCCATACTTCTCCTTACCGTTTCAAGAGTACCAACTGTTTGTGCTCCACCTCCAGCAAGCACTACTCCAGATGGTACAGCGGTAATAAATCCGCTTTTTTCAATTTGTTTAAATACTTCTGTATATATTTCTTCAAGTCGAGGGCGAATAATACCATCAATAGCTGTTTTACTCGAAATCTTAGTTATACCTTCGGGTAGGTTTAAACTTCCAATATTGACATCGTCTATTAATTTATCTTTATGCTCCTTAGACAAAAAAAGCTTAATCAGTTCTGCAGATTCCAAACAAACACGAAGTCCAACCGCGAGGTCGTTTGTTATATGCCTTCCACCAAGTGGGATTGAAGAAGAATAGGAAAGTGCGCCTTCTACGTACATACAAATGTCTGTTTTCCCTCCACCAATATCAACAACAATCACACCTAATTCTTTTTCTGTATCTGTTAATACGGAAAGTGAGGAACAAAGACCTGAAAAGAGTGCTCCTTGATTGGCAATTCCCAAATCAGACAAACAACGATCAATATTTCGAATATTGGTGAGACTTGCTGTTATAATATGCGTATTAACTTCCAAACGCACACCGCTCATACCTAGCGGGTTTCGAATCCCCCCTTGCCCGTCTACAATAAATTCCCGTGGAACAACCTCAATAACTTCACGTGTCGAAGAAATCGATATTGCACGCGCCGCATCAACAACTCGTTCCACATCTTCTTGTGTAATTTCAACTTCAGGTTGGGAAACAGCCACAACTCCGTGAGAATTAAGTGATTCAATATGAGGACCTCCAACTCCAACAAGTGCACTTGTCACTTTTGTCCCCGCCATTCGCTCTGCTTTTTCAACTGCAGATTCAACTGTTGCAGTAACTTGATTAATATCAACAATTTGACCACGGCGTACGCCTTGTGAGGGAACGCTCGCAAATCCCATGACGCGAACTTCCTTTTCAACTTCAGACATCTTCGCAATTAGTACTGCAGTTTTACTTGATCCGATATCTATTCCTGTAATTATTTCATCACTCATATATTAATTCACAAGCTTGACAACTGGTTTATTAAACCGTACGTCAATGCTGGTATATTTTTTTCCTTGTAGAGAAAGTCCTCGAATAACGGCAAGCAATTTATTATATTGTTCATCTCTATTTTCTTCCGCAAGGAATAAGTACTTCTTTTCCCCTTTTGTAAATACTAACACATCAAAACCCTTAACTTCAATAGTATCTATAGGTAAATCAATTTCATCAAGGCGAAAAAGCAAATAGAGAGACGTTGAAAGTGGTGGATTACTGATTGTATCTCCCACCTGATAGGCAGAATACGGATATAATTGGCCAGTTTTAATAATCGTTTTTCCTTTTTTTATTTCGTGGTGCTTACCTACGATTCGAGCATTCTTAGTAAGATCATAATATCCCGTATCCACAAGTAATGAGGCTAGGATTTTGCTTTCAACTGCAGTCAATAATATCGTATTTGGATATTTTTTTAAAAGAGAAATAGATTCTAGGTTAAAATTTTGTGAGAGTAATTTTTTTGTGAGTTGCTTCTCATTAAGTAAAAAAATAAACGTGTTGTCTATTTGTGAAAGTCCTACTATATTTTTTGTACCACGCACCTCAATTGTTTGTATTCGAAATACATAAAAAAAAGATGTCATGATGATAAATACAAAAATTGGGAACACTAAACGTAGGGTTTTTTGTGTAAATTTTTTCATACAGCGGTAATTTCATCAGCAATTTTTTTTGAAGCAGAGAGAATACGCGTTCTTTGAGGAATAAGTTGCTCATACATTTTTTTATATTTACTTCTGTTTTCATATACAGATTGAATTGTTTTAAGAAGTTCTGTACTGTCCCGATCCTGCTCAAAAACCTGTGCAACTCCTGATTGCTGTAAAAAATCTGCACCTTCCCGTTGTTCTCCTCTACTTGACCAAGGAAGTGGGATAAGAACTGCCGGTAGATTACATACAATAAGTTCAGTTACTGTATTTGCTCCACACCGACCAACTACTATATCTGCCACCGAATACACCCATCCAATTTCATCATCCATAATGTGCTTAACGGGGAAATAGTACTCGCTTTTTCTTTTGCTCATTCGTTCCCAATCTCCATATTGAGCAACATTTCCAACTTGATGAATTACCATAAATTGCTTTAAAAGGGCATCCAAAATCACTTCAATATGTACATTTACACTGTGGGAACCTAAAGATCCACCAGTTATATATATAATTGGTCGTGCTGGTGTGGAAAATAACTTTTTTTTGACCATCAAAATTTCACTTCGTACTGGATTCCCAGAAATTAAAACTTTTTGCCTGGGAAAATCATCGGCTGATTCTTCGTAAGAAATAAAGACTTTTTTACAAAAACGTGAAATAATCTTATTTGCAAATCCTGTACGTATGGTTTGTTCATGGGTAAAAACAGGAATATGCAGTAAATAAGCTATGAGCGAGACAGGAAGCGCAATATAACCTCCAAAACTTAAAACAACGTGCGGGCGAATTTTTTTTAAAATAAATAATGAACTCACAAATCCAACGGGAAAAAGGAAAAGATTATATATAGACTGAAGTGATACTGTACGAGTTACTCGACCTGTTTTTAAGTTAATAAAACGTAAATTTTTTTTCATCACTTGTTCAAATTCAAATGACTCTGTATTTTCAGAATCAAGTGCCTTACGACGACCAATAACGGTAATAGTAACTCCATTAATTTTTTGTAGCTCTTCTATTACAGCAAGTGCGGGCGTTATGTGTCCACCAGTTATAGCAATATTCATTTTTTTGAAATACTTAAAACTATTCCCATTAAAGAGAAAAAAATAAGCAAACTAGATCCACCATATGAAATAAAGGGAAGTGGAATGCCCGTTAATGGCATTATTCCTACCATACTTCCTAAATTAATTATTGCCTGTAGGCCAATTAGCGCAAATATTCCACCTGCTAACAGTTGTCCAAATCGATCATTCGATTTGCGAGCGACAATAAAAATATGCACAAGCAACAAGACAAAAATGCCAATTAAAAAAAGTGCCCCTACAAAACCAATCTCTTCTCCAATGATAGCAAATATTGAATCTGTATGTGCCTCAGGTAAAAATTGGTATTTTTGACGAGATGCAGAAAGTCCCCGCCCCAGAAGGCCGCCCGAAGAAAGCGAAATAAGAATTTGGTTAATATGATAGCCTATTCCCATTGGGTCTTTTTGTGGATCAAGAAATACCATAAGTCGTGAGAGTCTGTAAGGAGCGATTTTTATTAGAAAATAAATTACTCCAGCCGCTACGGGGGCAAGAAAAAACAAGTGTACTAAATTATTTCCAGCTAAGTAGTAAATAGCAATAAATAGACTAAATATGATTATTGCAGTACCCATGTCAGGTTGTATCATAATAAGTGCCATAACAAAACCAAGGAGTAATAAAAAAGATCCAAATGCATGTTTTTCACGATGTTTGAACCATGAACATAGATATAAAATAACTCCGAATTTTGCAATTTCTGTTGGTTGAATACTAAATACACCAAGGTCAATCCAACGACGTGCCCCTGAAATACGGCTTCCAACTCCCGGAATAAGTACGATAATTAGAAGAATTATTGTAATAACTAGTCCAGGAAATGCTAAGTAATACAGTTTTCGATAATCAAACAGCGAAAAAAAAATCATCGCGATAATTCCTATCCCCATCCAGATAAGTTGCAATTTTAGAAAATAAAAACTATCGCCCAGTGTACGAAATGCGGTGATAGATGAAGCATCGAAGATAAAAAAAAGACCAATTGTAGTTAGAATAATGGGAAGAAAAAATAATAAAAAGGTATTTCGTTTATTTTTTACCGATGTAACAATCTTACTTCTTACCATATTCATGTACTAGTTTCTTAAATAGATTTCCTCTTTGGGAAAAATTAGCATATTGGTTATAACTTGCGCATCCGGGGGAAAGTAGACAAACATCACCTGGTATAGTATGCAGAAAACCGAGTTTTACTGCCCCATTCATATCTTTTGCATGAAAAATGTTTGCAGGATCGATATTCTGGGTCATAAGCGCTTTCTCCAAGCGAATATCAGCGTTTGGAAAGAGAATAATAGCATGTATGTTTTTCTCAGAAACTTTTTTTGCAAGATCCGTAAAGTCGATTTGCCGATCAAGTCCCCCAAGAATAATTGAGCAAACATTTCGAATCGTGTTTAGTGCAAAAATACTTGCCTCAGGAGTTGTTGCCGCCGAATCATCGATAAAGATGATATCTTTGAAGATACCAACCGTTTGAAGCCGGTGCGGTAGTCCAGAGAAATGTTTCACTAAATCATTAAATACTTCTTCTGAAACATCAAAGAGTGAAGCTATCGCATTCGCAGCCTGAAAATACTCTGTAGGAAATGGTTGTTTGGCAAAATCAATCATTTTGGCGCGAGTATTTTGTGCAAGATTAACAATCTCCTTAAAAGTACCGTTGTACACAAAGTAGTCTTCTGGACGGGAAAACTTTACAATGTTTGCCTTAGATCCTAAATACTGCTCAAAATTCACATGATAATCAATGTGATCGTGGTAAATATTCAAAAAACAAGAAATATGGGGGGAATACTCAATATCGTCCAATTGATAGCTCGAGAGCTCGAGAACAAGAATGTCTTTTTCATCCATTTCTCCAAGAAAATACTCGAGCATTGGCTTTCCAATATTTCCATACAATCTCGCAGGGTATCCAGCTTCTCTCAATACTTCGTACACAAGTTTAGTTGTTGTGCTTTTTCCTTTCGATCCCGTTATTCCTATTGTTGTATTGGAAACATTTGCAAAAAAAATATTTGTCGCAGTTGTGTAGGGGATTTTTATGAGCTCCTTTCTAACCCCAGGAGATTTAATTGCCAAATCAAACTCATTTTGCTGTGATAAGTAATCCTCTCCATCTTTCTGATCGACGATCGAGATTGCGGCCGTCGGATGATACTTTTTGAGAAACTTTTCTGTCATCTGACCTTCCAGTCCATACCCGACTATAAGAATACTCTTGTGTGTTTTTAATTGTTCGATTGTCATATTGTTAAACCTGCCTGCCGACAGGCAGGTTGCTAAATTGTTGAGGGATGTTGCTTGAGTTTCCATACTTAAAAACTTCTTTTTTCATAGATTCAATGTCGGTCATTGTTGGAAGTACTACTTGTTCAAAATAGTTCATTACTGGAGTACCTACATATTCTCCTTTTTCATGTGCCATAAGGAGGGCTACTTTTGTTTCTTGTGGAGTACCCACACAATCAAGCGGTTTACTGCCTTTTGTGCCCAAGAGTTCCTTGTATTTGTCGAGCGTGCTTTCGAGAGCAAACGGCTCGAATTCAAATATCTCATCCATATTCTTCTTACTTAGAAATGCAGCTAATATTGCATATGCAAACTCAACTTTTCCTTTTGAATACTCCAAATCCCACCGTTTCTCCTTTCCCTCCAAGATTGTAAAGTTATGGTTACTGCTTGAGAAATGAGTAAAATATTTCGGATATGCCGCAAATTTTTTAGCAATTTCTATTTCATGATATGGACGAAGTAGTGAAAAATACTCAATCTCTGTAGAGATAAAAGTTGAAACATACTCTCGTAACAGATTCTCAAATTCAAGAGATTTGCTCCACTGATGGTTAACTTCCATTCCTAAATACTCAACACTGCCATACGAGGAACTCGCTTCATTTGAAGCTATGATATAGGTATAGTCAAAAAGAAGACCGTACAGAAGCGCAGTAAATGCATATATAACAGATATTGGAATATGGCCTTGATAGACTTCAGTAAGCGTTGAAAGTTTAGGATCCAACTCTCGTTTAATACTCTTTATCTCCTTTTGCATTACGTTTGCAACATCTTCCTGAATTCGTGTTGGATTTAGCGCAAAAAGATGGAATGGAATCTGCGTACTCTTCATCATCTCTACAGAGACTATGGAGTCTTTGCCACCTCCATGGAGAATGAGGGCTTTTTCTTCTTCACCTCTACTCCTCTTCTCCTCCGCCCCACCCGATCTCCCTATCCCCTCCTCTCCACCTCTCGTCGGAAACTTCACCAGCCCCCTAAAATCAATGTTATTTTTATAAAAAAACTCTCCTAAACCCTTGGTATATACCGTATTCCAAAACTCGGCTTGTTCTAATCCCAATGAATATCCTACTATCCTAATCTCCTTTGGACAATAGAGTTTGTAATAACTTATTCCAAGTATTAGATGTATCGCTTGAAGTGCATACTCGACAGCTTTAGTTTTCTCACTTGGAACAGAAACCGGTGAATGAAATTGTAATTTCTCCACAAATTGAGTGCTCGAGGAATCCTCAAAATGAACAGTGTACTCAAACGCTACATACGCTTCAGTAAAGTGAGGGTTTATGGATGAAAATTCAAAAATAGTCGCTTTTTGCATGAACTAATTATAGCATTTTCTCCTACTCTATTTCATAAATGCCACCATGAGTCCAAATGTCGCAAAGAGTGCGGCTACAATCCATGATCGCATAACCACCTTTGGCTCTCCCCATCCTCGAAGTTGCAGCCATAAATGTAATGGAGCAACAGGAAAAGCTTTTTTATTAAAGAATCGTTTACTTAACAACTGAATAAGAGACGAGGCAATTTCAATTACAAATACTCCTCCAATTATTGGTAATGCAAATGCTTTTCCCAAAAGAAGACCAATAACGGCAAATGTTGCACCAAATGCCAAAGACCCTGTATCTCCCAACATTATTCGTGCAGGGTAAATATTAAAGTACAAAAATGCGATTAGTCCTCCCAACCAGACAGCAATAAAAACAAGAAGGGGAGTATCAAGAATAGATACAGATACCGCCCAGAATGCAAGGAGGGCAATAGTTAATACGCCACTTGCCATCCCATCAAGACCATCAGAAATGTTTATTGCATTCGCAAAAGACACAATTACAAATGTTGAAAATAATATGTAAAGCCAAGAAACGGCATAAACTCCAAGAAATGGAATATGAATGATGTTTATTTTAAGTTCACTATACATCCAATATGAAATAATAAAACCCAAGAATATTTCTACGAGGAGCTTGTGACGAAGTCGTAGTCCAAAAAATGCAGTATCCTTCAAAAAAAATATCTTCTTTAGATCATCATACAGTCCTAAAAATGAAAAAGATACTATGGTAAAAAGTAATATTTTTATTTCTGAAATAACTGAACTATAATTTGAAATAATCTGTCGTTGTCCGAGCAAAAAAAGAGTAATAAAAAAAACAAATAACGCAAGCGTAGTAAAAACAGTTAGCACTCCCCCTCCCACAGGAATCCCAACTTTCATGCTATGATATTTATCAAATATCGGTGTTTTTTTGTCAAATGCATCCCGAGTTTCCTGGTGTACACGCTGAAACTTCATTTTATAGAGAAGATCAATAAACGGAACAATAAGAATTAAATTAACAAGAAATGAAGTGAAAAATGCAAATAGGTATATGGACATATAATCTCTCAAAAACCCAATAATAAAATAATCCGTGGTATAAAAATAATTCCTGCTACAACCAATGCACCCAGTGCATAAACCAGCATTGCGGAAGCGGCACTATCTTTTGCAATTTTGATTTCATCTCTGTGTTGTGTATCGATCGCATCGCAGGTTGCCTCAATTGCAGTATTCACCAGTTCAAAACTTAAACCTCCGACAATAACTACAACAATTACGAGCATCTCACCTACAGAAACATGGAGCGCAAGTCCAGAAGTTACCGCTAAGAGTGACAAAAAAACATGAATAACAAAATTAGGTTGTGTCCTAAACGCAAAGAGTACTCCTTCCCAGGCATGTCCAAATGATTTTGTATGTCGATGTATAATCTCATGCATATGTTTCTATCCAATTATCTCCATTATAGCACTTCCTATTTTAACACTACTATGACGTACTAAACTTCGTATGGCTAAATCAGATTTCTCTTTATCATGAAGATCTTCATCTAATAAATCTTGTCGGATTATTGATCTACCATTTGTAAGATCGTCTACAACTGGTATTTCTTGACGTCTCTTGTAATATGAGATTATTTCCTGACTCATTGGTGTGTTATTGATAAGAATTGTATTAATTTTACGACCAATATATCGTTCAATATCTGTAATATGATCCGTTGCTGTGTACTTTGGAGTTTGTCCACGTTTTGTCATCAAATTCATTATATTAATAATAGTTGCTCGGCTTTTGGAAAGCGCTTGCTTCATATCGTCAACAACAAAATTTGGAATTAAACTCGTATATAAGTCTCCCGGTCCAATGATAATGTAGTCTGCATTCAAAATTGCATTAATTCCATTTTGATTAGGTTTTGCACGTGGTTTTAGATACGCTTTCTTAATTCTCGTTTTTTTATGAAATGCTGTATCGATTAATTTCTCCGTTTCAATAATCTCGCCATCATCATATTCTACACATAAATGAACCTTGTCAAAGGTTACCGGGATTACTTTTCCTTTGGTCTGTAGTATAAATGCAGCAGTATCAGCAACGTCGCTGTAGTTTTTCGTTATTTTTTCAAGTGCAGTTAAAAATATATTTCCAAAATTGTGGCCACGTAAATCACCTGATTCAAACCGGTATAAAAAAAGTTTCGTCCACAAATCCGGCGCTTTTGATAGAGCAACCAAACATTGTCGAATATCTCCAGGTGGTAATACATCATATTGATCACGAAGCCGACCCGTGCTCCCACCACTATCCATCATCGTCACAATTGCAGAAATGTTGATTGAAAGATCCTTAATTCCAGAAAGAACAACAAATGCACCTGCCCCACCGCCTATAACAACTACATTTTTCATATGACATCTTCTTTAATAATGCTTCCCGGCAGTGTATGCGCCCCTGTATCAATTTTTCGGCCGGGCATAATTGAGGTATGTACTCCTGTTTTTGCGTTATCCCCGATCACTGTCCCCAGTTTCTTTTTTCCTGTATTGATCAGCATGCCATTGACCATCATTCGAACCGGTTCTCCATCTATCCGAAGATTGGCCGCAATTGTTCCGCCACCCAAATTAACATTATTACCTACAACTGAATTACCAATGTATGACAAATGGTTGATTCCTACATGAGATCCAATAACCGACCTGCTAATCTCGGTTGCGTTCCCAACAATACAATCATCTCCGATCGAGCCAAAACCTTTTAGAAAACAATTCGGTCCAATTACACAATTTTCGCCAATATAAAAGTCACCTTGAATATATGCGCCAGCTTTGACAATAGTTCCTTTACCAATATGAATATTTCCTTTGAGTACCGCACCATCTTCAACCGTGCCAAGATTTTGAGACTGAATTTTACTAGCCAATATTTCTACCACATCGAGAATATTCCATGGAAATGAAAGAGGATACCATCCAGACTCAACTCGTACAACAATAAGTGTGTGGGTTTTAGCATATGAAGATACCAGATCGGTTAATTCATACTCCCCTCTTTTTGAAAGGGAAATCTTGTCAAAAAGCGCGAATATCTCTTTATCAAATTTATACAGACCTGTATTCACAAAGTCTCCAATAAATTCTTCTGGTTTTTCAACAATCTTAATCAAATCTCTGTTGGGATTTGTCTGCAAAATTCCAAAACTTTTCCAATTTTCTTTTTTCTGACCAATGAGCCCCTCCTCAACTTCACTAAGTTTTTCAAATAATTCGCTTTCGTAAATATCATCCCCATATGCAACATAAAATTTGCCTCCTTCAACTTTCTCTGATGCGCGCTGAAGCGCGTGAGCAGTACCTTTTCTCTCGTCTTGATCGATATAACTTACTGAAATAGATTGATAGTTGGTCTTAAAATATTCAATTATCTTTTCTTTATGAACTCCAACTACAAAAATAATTTCACTTATGAAAGGTAGGGCGTTATCAATCGTATGTCCACATATTGGTTTCCCTAAAAACTGAATCATTGGTTTTGGGATAGTTGCAGTAAGTGGTCGAAGTCTCGTTCCATTACCTGCGGCTAGTACGATTAGTGGAATTTTATTCATGTTTATTTGATGATATTAAATTAGTAACATCTACTGTTTTAATAAACGGAAACATACTATTTACTTTTTTTAAAAAAGATGAATCGTTATCGATGACAGTTATATCATCAAACAATTGATCTCTCACTTTAATCCGTACTCCATTTTTCATAGAGTGGAGTAGTGAAAGTTTTGGACCTTGTGTAATGATGATATCATCAAATAAATTCAGTATGTTCATCCTGTCCAGTTTATATTTCTGTAACTTTGTGTTTCCATAAGAAAATACAACTTTTTTTGCATCTGATTTATTTATATACGAAATAACTTGCGTATTTGGAATAAAATCGAGTTCTTTTAAATCATTTGTTGTATAGTTCATGGTTGTGTTTGATTTTTTTTGTAGTTCTTTAGAAAATTCCAAGATCCAATCAGTAACAGAGAGAGAATGTTTCATTTTTTCATACACATTTTTTATGTCATCAGTGCTTAAATTATATTTATTTGAGAAAAACTTAAAAAGTTCTTCCTTAAATATCTTCGTTTTTAATAAGGTATCATCAAGGTCAATTAATAATAATTTCATATTACACTCGTTTAATTTTTGCCCCCAAACGAGTCAATTTTCCAACAATATCCTCGTATCCTCGATCAATAGTTGACGCGCCAACTATTACTGACTCCCCCCGAGCAATAAGTGCGGCAACAATGAGACTTGCACCAGCACGCATATCAGATACTTTAAGGGCTGCGTTGTGCAGTGGAACATTTCCTGTTATTTCAATTTGTTGACGGGTATCTATCCAATTTCTTTTAGTAATATTAAACTGATATGTCTTCACAGGATCTTCTACTATCGGTTTCTTGTATACAATCTGTGCACCCATTTTAGCAAGCTGGGCAACATATCCAAATCTATTTTCAAAGACTGTTTCATGTATTGTTGATACTCCACGTGCTTGTGTCATAAGTACTGCCCAGGGAGCTTGCCAATCTGTCATAAAGCCAGGATGTGCCGAAGTAACAATATGCGTTTGTGCCAGCTGTTTTTTAAAGTAAAAACGAATATACTTTTTCTCTTCATCAATTCCTCCCCCAGCTTCACGTACTTTTTCGATGAAATTACCGAGTTCACGGGGAGAAGCACCATAGATTTTTACATCTCCTTTTGTTGCTAAAGCAAAAACAGCATAGGTTACTGCCTCATTTCTATCAAAAGTTATTTCGAACTTTTTATTAGGAGGAACTAATTTTGATACTCCATCAATAATGATGGAATTTCTTGCTCGAGTTATTTTTCCGCCGCATTTATTAAGAAATTCTATTACAGTATTAATTTCAGGCTCTTCTGCTGCATTTTCAATCACACTTCGACCTTGTGCACAAACTCCTAAAAGAATTGCAAGCTCAGTTCCCGTGTGAGTTTTCTTTTCAAAGCGATATTCAGTTGCTCTATAACTATTCTCAAGACTACTATCATAGTATCCAGTTTTTGAAATATATTCTACATCCACTCCAAAACTTTTGAGCACATCAATAGTACGATCAATCGAACGGGCACCAATACGACATCCTCCTGGATTTGGAATATGCGCTTTCTTCAGTCGGTAAAGAAGTGGAGCAAAAAGCATGAATGATACACGGATTTTTGACGCATATAACAAGTCAACTGTGTCATTATGTAAGTTTGACGCATCAATTTTCAATGTATTTTTATCCATAAATTCATGCGTGACTCCAAGATCTTTGAGTAAGTGTAGTAATTCCTCAATATCCTTAATGTGTGGAATATTACCCAATAGTACCGGACCATCAACCATGAGAGCAGCAATCACAACTTTGAGTGCTACGTTTTTTGAGCCAGATAAAAAAACATCTCCTGTAAGTTTTGTTCCTCCTTTAACAATAAATGCATCTTCTTTCATTTTTTTATGAATCCGCCGTGACGGACTCCTAGAACTAATCTATAAACTTGATCTCTTCTTGTAACCTCATTCCTTTCTCTCTAAGCGCTTTTTCTTTAATTGATTCTACAATTTTTTTGAAATCAGCAACTGTTCCGTTTCCATTGTTAATAATAAAATTTGCATGGACATCTGAAACCTCAAGCCCTCCTACTTTATAGCCTTTAAATCCAAGTTCATCAATAAGTTTACCTGCCGATTCCCCATCAATATTTTGAAAAAAACAACCTGAAGAGGCGACACCAAACGGCTGTGTCTTTTTTCTGTATTCTAGTGCGTCTTGAGCACGTTTGACGAGTATTTGAGGATCCATTTTAGTAAGTTTAAACACCCCGTATCCGATAAGCTCATGTGTTTCTTGCAAAATACTGTAATCATACGAAAAGTTGAAATAGTCCCGATTGACTATTTTTGTATTTCCACTGCTATTGATAAGAAGTGCGCTGTGGAGTGCATCTCCAACATAACTTACAGGCTTTGTCCATTTTGAATTCATGCAAAGCGCCCCACCCACAGTCCCAGGAAGTCCTAAATGATATTCTAGTCCTGAAAGTCCCATTGCCGCTGTTTCTCGAGCAAGTATGCTTATGGGGTATCCAGAGGTCACTTTGAGTAGTACTGATTTACCGTCTTCCTTTTGCATCTCTTTATTTGAGAATCTATTTCGAACGACTAACCCTTTTACCCCGATGTCAGAGATTACAACATTTGAGATTCCGCCGAGAATGGTAAGTTTGAGATCATTCTCGTGGGCAGCCTTAACTGCTGAAACTATTTCGTCTAGTGTTTCTGCTTCAAAATAATACTGCGCCGGACCACCCATCTTAAATGTGGTATATGGCGCTAAAATAAAATCGGCCTTCACCCGACCCTCCCCCAACACTGATTCTAATTTTTGATGTATATTCATATATTCCCCCAATCTCCCCATCCTTCTCCCCCAATCTCCCTATCCCCCCATCCCCTCCTCTGATAAGCTCCTTATTATATCACTATGGGACTCATAAATACTACCGGCGCCTACGGTGATCACAATATCGCCTTTTTTGTATATTTTCATCAAATTTGCAACTAATTCATCCTTTTTTGAGTATGTTACATTTTTCTGTCCTTGTTTATGTGCCTCCTCGACGAGTTCTTGAGATGTACCATGAGAAGTATCTATTTCCCGAGCAGATGAGAAAACCTCGATTACTATCGATTGATCGGCATGTGAAAGTGCAGTTGCAAACTCGGATAAGAGTGCGGCTGTGCGTGAAAATGTATGTGGCTGAAAAAGAAGAATGATTCTTTTATCAGGAAACTTCTCTCTGGCTGCCCCCACAAGCGCCTCAATTTCAGCAGGGTGATGTGCATAATCGTCATATAAATCCTCTGAAATTTTCTCAAATCGTCTATTTACACCGTGAAATGATGTGAGCGCAGCAAGAACTTTGTCTTTATCTAACTTGAGAATACTCGCAAGTTTCACTACTGATTGAGCATTTGATACATTATGTTTTCCAGGGATTAAGAGATTAATCCGTTCATCGTTTGATGAATAGGGAAGTAAGTGTTTAAGTTCTAATTTTGAAACAACTTCTTGCAAATGTTTGTCTTCGGAGTTGTAAATGAGTATTCCTGTTTCACGATCGAGTTTTTGAAAAAACTTCAAGTAGGCTTTCTTCACTTCCTCGATCGATGGATAGACGTCTGGATGATCAAAATCAATGTTTGTACAGATGATGATATTTGGATTGAGCGACATAAATCGAGGTGTATTATCGATACCGATAGAAGTAGCATATTCATCTGCTTCAACGGCTAAATATTCTTCACCACCATAATGCCCTCCATACAAACCTGAGAATCGAGATGCACCAATGAGGTGGGAAGCGGGAAGTCTTAATTCATGGAGCACGTATGCTACCATTGCGCTTGTTGTCGTCTTCCCATGAGCCCCACAGACGGCTATCCTATGCTTGAAAGAATCCATTACATGACCAAGTTCATATGCGTGAGTATACACAGGAATATTTTGCCGTTTTGCTTCCAAAACTTCCTCGTTCTCTAGTCCCCCATGCGCACCAGTTGTAATAACTAGATCTATTCCATCTTCGATATGCTCTTTTGCAAACCCCGATGCGACATCAATATCATTTTCTCGTAGAACCGAGTCTGTTGGAAACGTTTCATCAACATCAGAACCCCACACATTCTTTCCTCGTTCCTTAAGATACACTGCCAAAGAGGTCATCCCAACTCCTTTTATCCCAACCATGTATATATTTTTCATTTTTTTTCCTAACTACTCTACTTTCTACTACCTACTGCATTTTCAACTGCCTTATATTCATCCCACGGATATTCTTTCCCATTTCTCGCAAGAGATTTTTCATGGCTTTTTCCAGTTAAGACGACAATATCATTCTTTTTAGCCATTTGGATAGCCCACTCAATTGCTTTTGCTCGATCTGGTTCGGTGAAATATGGCTTTGATGATCCAATTCCCTTTGCAATTTGTTTGCAGATATCTTGTACATCTTCATTTCGATGATCTTCTTCAGTCAAAATGATGGTATCGGCAAATTTCGCGCTCGCCTCCCCCATCATCGGCCGCTTCACATCATCTCGCTCACTTGCTGACCCAAATACATGAATAATTCTTCCACCAGTTTTTAAGTAATTTTTCCGTATCTCTTGCAACACATTAAAAATTGCATTTGGAGTGTGTGCAAAATCAATTATTACCATAAAATCATCTTCGTGAACAATATCGAGTCTCCCTTTTGGCAACGTGAATGACGAAAGCGCGCGTCCTGCTTTTTCTTTTTCAATTCCAAGAAGAACACAACATGCATACGCCCCTAATATATTTTCTCTATTAAAATCATCAGAAATATCAGTTTTTATATCTTTGTTCCAAATAATATTCGCCTCTGTATTTTTCAACGAGAAGGAGGTGTATGTTTTACGATTCGTGGTAAGTATTTCTTTTACTGTTTGATAAATATCTGCATCTAGATTGATAATGGGATGTTTTGATTGTAAAAGTAATCGCGCTTTAACCTTTACATACTCCTCAAAACTCTTGTGCTCCATAGCGTGCTCTTGAGTAATATTGGTTAGAACTGCCGCCTCAAAGCGGATTCCATGAACTCTATTTTGTGATAGTGCATGCGATGTCGTTTCCAGAATAAAATATTCTGATCCAGCTTTTGTTGCTTGTTTAAGGTAGTTAAACACAGTTGAGGCACGTGGTGTTGTTGTGTGAAATCCAGTTTCCATCGTTTTGTTCCCAATTTGAGCATACACAGTTGACACCATTGATACATTTTTTCCCGATTCTTTGAGTATGTGATAGATAGCATGCGTAGTGGTCGTTTTTCCATCAGTTCCAGTAACTCCAACAACCTTTATGCTGGTACTGGGAAAAACATATAACACGTTTGCAAAAAGTGCTTCTAATAGATGAAATATATTTTTTAATAATTGCATATTCTTAGTTTGCTGGCTCTATATTATAGTAAACGAGTAACTCTTTAACCATCTCAAAGAATGTTGGGGCAGCAGTCTCACTTCCCCATGGCGAACTTTTCGGTTCTTTATAGATTACCAAAGCTACAAATTTTGGATTATCAGTGGGCGCAAATCCTATAAAAGACGCTATTGTTTTTGATGAATCATAGTGTCCGGCAAGTGGAATCTGTGCAGTTCCTGTTTTTCCGCCAATGGCGTATCCTTTGGGTCGGTCCCATTTGGCTTCAGCATGCTCAACCGTTTTTTGTAACATGGATCTTATTTGAAAAGAAGTTTTTTCACTAAATATTCTCCTTACTATTTTTGGAGCAATGTGCTTTTTTTCCCCATTTTTACTGTCAATTTCTCCGACGACATGTGGTTCCATGATATATCCTCCATTAATAAGTGCCGAAAATGCCCGAATCATTTGAATTGGTGTTATGGTAATTCCTTGTCCAAACGTCGCCGTTGCGTAATCGATTGAATACCATTGTGATTTTGGTTTTAGAAAACCTGAAATCTCACCCTGTAAATCAATATTTGTATTTTCCCCAATTCCAAATTTAGAAAGATATGTAAGTAATTTTTCGTTTCCCAGCTTCTTTCCAACGTGGACCATAGCAACATTTGAAGATTTCTCAAGCGCCCGTGTGAGTGTAATTACCCCTTCATACGTATCATCCCAGGTTTTTATTGTATATCCTCCTTCATGTACTGCTCCAGATTCATTAAATTTTTCATCAGGTGTAATAACACTTTCGTTTAGAGCCGCAGCCATAATTAATGGTTTGAAAATTGATCCTGGTTCATATAATGCAGAAATTGTGGGATTGGTAAAATTTTCTTGTGAAAATTTATAGTATTCATCTGGATCAAAATCAGGAAGACACGTTAACGCAATAATTTCAAGTGTGTGTGGATCGGCAATGATAATACAGCCTTCGCGAGCACCATACTTTCCCATACCTAATTCAAGTTTAGATTTTGCAATACGTTGTACTACTTTATCAAGATTTAATTTTAAATCACGTCCATTTTCACCATTTATCATATCTTGAACTCCAACAAAAATTGGTTTTCCTATAACATCTAGTTCACTTTTGAAAAGTCCAGGAAGACCTGAAAGATCGCGTGAATAGTATCCTTCTAGACCGAAATAGCCGGTTGGATCGCCCTCGTTATCTTTCCCAACAAATCCTAAAAGTTGCGCGGCAAGCGAGCTTTCTGGATAAAATCGAGCTTGTCCTTTTTCAAATCCAATTCCACGCAGGTTCAAGGAAGCGAGTTCTCTTTTTTTATCCTCTGTAATTCCTGCTTGAATTGGTACCCAAACTTTTTCCATATCGATTCTTGATGAAAGTGTGGCCTCTCCTATTTTGAGGATTGAGTCAATTTTCTTTATATAAATATCCTTGTCTTTTATGTCTTTAGGCGAAGCGAACGCTAAGTAATCAGTTCTATTTATAACCAACGGTTCATTGTTTCGGTCATAGATAGATCCCCGATCAGGTGTTATTCGTACGGTGTGAAGATAATTATTTGAGAAAAAAGTGTCGGCAGCAAGAATTTGTATATAAAACAATCGAACTATAATAAGGCACAAAAGAACACTGAAAAAAAGCGAAAGTAGGAAAAGTCTATTGTGCTTGTGCATATCGAGGATTTTCAAGATATAGCGGTGACGCTATTTTGGTAAACCCCAGGCTTTGCGCAGTCTTGTCCAACTTATCAAGGGATGAGGAAGAATAGAGCTTGGTTTGCAGTTGATTATTCTCGATTTTCAGGCGCTCAATGGTGATTTGGATTTTTTGAGCTGTGTCTGCCATAACAATACCCTTTGCAAAAAGAACGATATTGGTAACTAATAATATTAGAATACCTATAAATAATACCGACTTTGTTCCTATTTTCATATTTTTTTTTCAAATATTCGTAATACTGCTGAACTTTCAAATTTTGCCGTTCTATCACCTCGACTTAAGTGTTTCACTACTTCTTTAACCATATTTTTACGTGCCCATTGTTTTACTAGCCGGTCTTCAAGTGAATGAAATGTTATTACTGCCATTCTCCCATTAACTTTCAGTACTGCATATCCACCTTCAATTCCTTTTTCAATATTTTCAAATTCATGATTTACTTCTATTCGAAGTGCTTGAAATATTCTTCTTTTTATTGATTCTGATGCTCCAAATGTTCCCATCGCTTCTATCAGATCACCAACTGTTTTAATTGGTTTCACTCGAGTGGCACGATTTACGGACAAGGCAATTTCCCATGAATCAATTTCTTCCGAATTTCTCGTAAATATCTCATACAATTCGTCTGTGTTTGAGGCATTGACTAAATCTGCCGCTGATTGATTCCCTGTTTTTTGTATTCTCATATCCAACGGTTCATCCAATTTCTTAAAACTTAATCCTTTTCCCGCTCTATTGAGCTGATCCATCGACAATCCCAGATCCAGTAACACTCCATCAACCGGAAAAAAATCATTTTCTTTCGCAATCTGCTCAATATCCGCATAATTTCCCTGAACAACCTTTAAATTTCCATCCTCTACTTTCCATCCTCCACTTTCTCTCGTCCTGGCAACTTGCTCTTCGTCCAAGTCTATACCCAGAAGTTTACCACCTAACCTTGAGATCTCCCGCCCATGCCCCCCTTCACCATACGTTCCATCTATGTACATCCCTCCCGAGTGGACCTGTAACCCCTCAAGAACCTCATTTAGATACACTGGTGTGTGCATAGTTCCTCCATGATTTTCCTGACCAAATTTCAAAATGATCTCCAACCCCAATAACTACAACGTCTTTAAAATCATTCCCTATGAAGTTAGCTAGGGATTTTGGAACCACAAATCGTCCTTGTGCATCAACTTCAATCTCGTTCGCACCTGAAAAGAGCTGTCGCCTGCGGGCGATATCCTCTTGGTCAAGAAGCGATACATGTAAAAGTGCTTCCGTGCGGGTCTTCCAATCAGTCAAATCGTACCCGCCCAGGCATACATCAAATCCTTTAGTAAGTATAAATAGCTCTCCTTTCAAGCTAGCTCGTATCTTTTTTGGCAACACCACTCTTCCTCCCGCCGTGACCGATACTTTATATTCACCAATAAATGCCATTTACATCCATTTTAGACTATATTTTGGGCTGTTGTCAATGGGCAGAATGGGAAAAACAGGGAGGAGATGAGGAGGATAGAGAGATAGGGGGAGCTAGAGGTCGAATTCTTTTTCGAACATGCGTTTGCCGTAAGATCCGGCGAAGATTAGGTTCAGCTTGATTGGGCCTACTACTTTGTGATATACACATGTTCCAGAAGAACAGGTACCCAGCGTAATTTTCTTTTGAAAGCTTGATTTACCCTCTACATTTGTGGGCGTAGCCGTTGTTCCTTGTGGAACATCTCTTTCAGTATTATATGAAAGCTCATATTCAATCGTTTTAGTTCCCTTAGGCATACCTTCAACACTAAGCACGACTTCTGTTTTTTTCGCATTAGTAGTCAGATCTACTTGAACTGAAGAATCAACGGTAGGAATGACCTCCCCAGCTGGAAGCCCAGATTCTTCCTCAGTCTTATTCGTATTCTTATTCATTCCTGTAACTAAAAATAGTCCCCCAACAATAATAACGGCAATGATTCCTCCAATAACCACCATTTGTTTATTTTTTTCAGTCATATTCTCTCTCTAATATAACTACTCAATTTTGATATTGCAACCCTTTCTTGCTTCATCGTATCCCGATCGCGCACCGTCACTTCCCCATCTTCAAGCGTCCCATAATCTACCGTAATACAAAACGGTGTTCCAATCTCATCTTGCGATAAATACCGTTTTCCAATGTTTCCCCGGTCATCCCAGGCTGTGTAAATACCCGATTTGATCAAGAGGTCAAAAACCTCCCGAGCTTGTTTCACAATCTCATCTTTATTCTGCACTAGCGGAAATACTGCTGCCTTAAACGGCGCAATACTTGGTTTGAGTTTAAGCACAATGCGTTTTTCTTCTTCGTGATATGCATCAATAAGTATTGGTAAGATTGTTCGCTCAAGTCCAAATGATGGCTCAATTATATAAGGGACAAACTGTTCCCCGGTTTGCGGATCAGTGTAACTTAATTTATGCGCGGTAAGGTCATAATTTCCTCGATATGCCAATCCGTAAATCTCTTTATAATCACCCATGAAGTTATACTCCAAATCCGCTGTTCGCTTCGAGTAATGTGATCGCTCTTTCTCATCATGTTCACGAAACCGCAGGTTTTCTTTTGAGATTCCCACATCAAGCGCCCACTTCATGATCTCATCCTGCCAGTGCTTAAACGTTTTTTCCCAATCTTTTTCACGAATGAAGTATTCTATCTCCATTTGTTCAAACTCAAGCATGCGGAAGATAAAGTAGCCGGTCGTTATCTCATTTCTAAATGCTTTCCCAATCTGTGCAACTCCAAATGGAATTGATTTGCGTGTAGTATCAAGAATATTTTTGAAGTTTATGAAAATTGCTTGAGCAGTTTCGGGTCGAAGATACACGTCAGTTGAACTTTTTTCTGTCGCTCCAATTTGAGTCTTGAACATCAAATTAAATTGTTTTGATTCAGAAAAGCCCTTTTTCCCACCACAATCGGGGCACGAAACCAACACGTCAAATTCACTCGAGTCAGATCGAAACCGAGCATGGCAATTCTTGCATTCAACCAGCGGATCGGAGAAGCTAGAGACATGTCCGCTTACTTCCCATACTTTCGGATTCATGAGAATTGAGGAGTCAAGACCGACAATGTCTTCTCGTTGATGTACAAATCGTTCCCACCAGAGCTTCTTGATATTATTCTTAAGTTCCACTCCCAGCGGCCCAAAATCGTATACATTCGCAAGTCCGCCATAGATTTCCGAAGATGGATATATAAATCCCCGACGTTTGGCCAGCGCAGTGATTTTTTCAAGTGTAACTGAAGAATTCATAGAAGAATTATAGCAGAAAGTTAGGTCTGCAGATCTAGCGAAAATTACTAGTTTCGTTCCAGGAACGGAAGCTTATTTACACTTCGGGATAAACCATGCCTATTCCACTCCGGGAACGGAATATTACACATTTTTTGTCAATACTTCCCCTTCTTTTTTTGATCGTCTATAATATATTTATTATGGATCTTTCGATAATCATAATCTCTTTCAATACCAAGGAACTAACGGAGAAGTGTTTGGGGACTATTTTCGAGTCGTTGAATTCTTCTGTCATTCCCGCGAAGGCGGGAATCCATGGATCCCCGATCAAGTCGGGGATGACAAATTTTGAAGTTATCGTTCTCGACAATAACTCTAGTGATGGTTCGGTGGAAATGTTAGAGAGGTGGAGTAGTGGAGAAATAGAGAAGTTGAGATCGAGAGGTGGAGAGATAGAGTTGTCGAGGAATGGAAACAAAATTAGCTTCAAAACCATTTTCTTAAAAGAAAATCTTGGATTTTCGCGGGGGAATAATGAAGCGGTCAAGAGTGCGACTGGGAAATACCTCTTATTCCTTAACTCCGATACTGAGGTTTTGGATGATGCGATTTCTTCCCTATATTCGTTTTTTACGAGTACCCAGAATTCATTCCAGTTTGTGGGCGCCAAGCTTCTTGAAAAAGATAGAACTACTTCGCAACCCAGTGCTGGGCACTTTTATACACTACCAGTAGTGTTTGCCTCTCTCTATTTGAGAGGGGATTACTATGGATTAACACGATTTTCCCCTACAACAATCAAAAAAGTAGATTGGGTCAGCGGAGCCTGCTTTATGTGTACAAAGGAGAATTTTGAGAAACTGGGCGGGTTTGATGAGAAAATATTTATGTACATGGAAGAAATTGACTTATTTTACCGAGCGTGCAAGAATGGTTTGAATGTCGGATTTTATCCAGCCTCTCAATTTATTCACCTTGAAGGTTCCTCAAGCGGGGATCGTACCAATCCAATTTTACGAGTGTACAGTGGATTTTTATACTTCTATAAAAAACACCATAGTATGTTGCAATTCACAACTCTGCGGTCTATGCTACAATTGAAAGCAGTGGTTGCATTTGCAATCGGAATTATTATAAATAATTCGTATTTAAAAAGGACGTATGGGGAAGCTTTCAAAATTACTACACGCAATTGACGAAAATATACTCACGATTCTTCTGACTGCGTTTATCTTTATAATTCCACTCTATCCAAAACTTCCATTCCAATTTGTAACCTACACATATGTTGCAATTCGTCTTGAGGATTTTTATGTGGGTCTTTTGGTAGCTGTATTTGTAATACAACTTATCCGAAAAAAGGCTACACTGCGGTCTGTATTTACAAAACCAATTTTCCTTTTTTGGGGAGCAGTGTTCCTTTCTTTACTCTCGGGAATTTACCTGATGAAAACACTTCCCTATCATCAGCTTGCTTTTTTACATGCAGCACGCCGAGTTGAGTACATGATTATCTTTTTTATCGCGATCAATGCAGTCAAATCGAAGAAACAGTTTTATTGGCTTTTTGGGTCACTCATGACCTCGTTTGCACTTGTAAATATCTACGGAGTTGGTCAACGATTCTTTAGTTTCCCTGCAGTATCAACGATGAATCCAGAGTTTGCAAAAGGGCACATTCTCATTCTTACTCCTGAAGCGCGAATTTCATCAACTTTTGGCGGACACTATGATTTGGCAGCATATATCGTCTTTCTAATGCCGTTCGTTTGGGGACTCTATTTTAGATTTAAAGAAAACATGAAAATGAAAGTTGGCATGCTTGCCCTTTTTATACTGGCTGTTTCAATTCTCATGCTTACATCATCTCGAACCTCATTCATCGCATACATGGTTTCAACGCCATTTTTCTTATTGTATTTGAAAAAATATAAGTATGTTGTGCTTGTGGTGATTATCTCACTATTTTTGGCATATACCGAGAAGGACATTACCCAGCGTTTTTTGCAGACGTTTCAAGTGAAACAAATTCTTGTTAATGAGCAGACGGGGCAGGTTGTCGTTTCACAGCGAATAAGCAGTAAATCTCTCCCTGCCGGAACTTCATATATTCAAATTAATAGACCAAAGAACCAGGCGTCAGATGCTGCGGCAATAAAAGCACAATCTATAAGTGAAGCAATAAAGGAGGCTAAAAAGACTGGCCGTGGAAATGTACCGGGAGCTACTGATTCGGCAAATTACATCGAAGTGTCCGCTGTCGCTACCGATATTTCACTGGCAACTCGACTTCAAGTAGAATGGCCACGAGCGATTGCATCCCTTCTCAAAAACCCTCTTTTAGGAACTGGCCCCTCGTCGATTACTGAGTCGACAGATAACGACTATTTGCGCTGGCTCGGGGAATTTGGTTTTTTGGGATTTGGACTATTCCTTTACATACTCTACGTAATGGCGGATTATGTTCGTAGAAAGCTTAAAAAAGTTGATAGACCCCAAAAATATCTTTTCCAGGCAACATTTTTTGCATTATTTGGTTTATTGATCAATGCAGGATACATCGACGTATTTGAAGCTTCAAAAGTCGCGTACGTCTTCTGGTACACCATGGGAATTTTTATTGCTGGACTTGATTATGCCTAAAAAGGAAAAAATAATTTTGGGGATTATTCTGCTCTTGGCGCTTGTTTTTCGACTGTATAAAATCGACGCCCCTCTTGGGGACTGGCATTCATGGCGCCAAGCTGATACAGCTGCCGTTTCTCGCAACTACACCCGAACATCAATAGATCTACTGCATCCTCGCTATGATGATCTTTCAAATATTCAATCGGGAAAATATAATCCAGAAGGATTACGTTATGTAGAGTTTCCCATATATAATGCGCTGACAGCTATTTTGTATAAGATTATTCCTTTTTTTGCAGTCGAAGTAATTGGCCGAGTAGTAACTATCTTCTTCTCACTTGTAACAATAAGCATTATTTTTTATCTACTGTATAAGGAAGAGGGAAGAATCGCGGCTATGGCTGGAGCACTGACATATGCAACATTTCCTTTCTTTGTGTATTACTCACGAGTAGTTTTACCTGATACAACCGCGGTTTCACTAATGTTTATAGGAATATTTTTTGCATATTTATTTGGCAAGAATCATATAAAATCTCAATCAATCTCGACTGTATCTCTGATAATCTCAATAGTGTGCGTAGCGCTGGCACTTCTTACAAAGCCTACTGTCATTTTCTATCTTATCCCCATTATGTATATTTTTTATAAGAAGTATGGGTATCGTGCTCTTCAAAAAATATCTATATATTTCTATTTCCTTGCAGTACTCATTCCTTTAATCGCCTGGAGATTATTTATTACCCTGTTCCCTGAAGGAATTCCTGCAAGTGACTGGTTGATATTTGGAGTTAATACGGGCGGGTCACTTAAATCAATATTTTTTCGTCCCGCATTTTTTAGATGGATTTTTTACGAACGAATTTTGAATTTAATATTGGGCGGATATATGGCTACATTTTTAATTGTAGGAGCAATTAAAAAACCACATAAAAGTGCACTATTTTACTCAATTGCACTAGCTGCTCTCGCCTATTTATTTGTATTCCAAGGAGGAAATGTTCAACATGATTATTATCAAATAATAATTTTACCTGCACTGGCAATATTTGTAGGTATTGGAGTATCGCTTCTGTCGCGACTTACAGATCATTCTAACAAGCAGTTAGCTAATCCAATACTATTAGGGTTGGTTGTATGTGGGATATTTGGCGCATCGTGGTTTTTTTCTTTCAATCAAGTAAAAGATTATTATAACCAATCAGATACCTTGGCAAGTAGTGCTCGTGCCATAAAAATTTTTACTGAACAGGATTCAATCCTAGTCACTGATACGGTTGGTGATACGACACTTTTATATTTGTCCGACAGACGTGGCTACCCGGCGGTTACCGAGGATTTACATGACCTAAAAAAACGTGGAGCAGACTATTTTGTAACTGATAAAACAGATGTCATCGCAACCATAAAAAGAGAGACTGAATTTAAGCACGTGTTTGAAAACAATCGTATCACGATATTCAAGCTATGAAAATTTTGATGCTCACTCCCTACCTTCCGTATCCCCCCTCATCTGGGGGTCAAATTAGATCATACAACCTCATAAAAGAACTTTCTAAACACCATGAGATCTATCTTATAGGTCTCATTAAACAGGAAACCGAAAAAAAGCATATTGAACATTTGAAAAAATACTGTAAAGAAATTTATGCATGTAGTCGTTCAAAAACTCCATGGACACTTAAGAATATTCTTAAAAGTGTTTTTGGGGTTCTTCCCTTTGTAGTAATACGAAATTATTCACAAGAAGCACGAATTATCGTTGAAAAATTACTCAAAAATGAAAAAATTGATCTCATTCATGCAGAAACTTTTTACGTAATGCCTCATATTCCAGAAACAAAAGTGCCAATTCTTCTCGTTGAACAAACAATTGAGTACAAAGTATATCAACATTACCTTGATAACCTGAAAGTCCCTCTTTTGCCACTGTTTTTACAAATCGATATTATGAAGCTTAAGTATTGGGAAAAGACATATTGGGAAAAAGCAACGATTGTTGGGGCTGTTTCTGAAGAAGATCGGGATCAAATGCACAAACTTATACCACAACTTCCCGTTGAAATTATCCCAAATGCTGCCGGGGAAGATTTAATGGAGCTTTACTCAAAAAAATTACATAATAATCCAACTACATTTTTATACGTAGCAAATTTTTCATGGCTGCAAAATGTAGAAGGAGCACAAATTCTTGCACAAAAAGTATTTCCGGAAATTCTTAGCGAAATTCCACAAGCCAATTGCATTATTGCTGGTCAATATGCCGCAGATAAAATCTCAAATTTAGTGGGGGATCGGATTGAGATTCTCGATTTACCCCGCGACAGTATCTCTGCAGTTAAGGATGCTTATAGCCGGGGTTCTATTTTTATAGCTCCTCTTGAAGGTCCAGGCGGAACACGACTTAAAATATTAGGTGCTATGGCTACAGGATTACCAGTAATTTCCTCGAAAACTGGTGTTGCTGGACTTGATGTAACTGATGGAGTAAATGTCTTGATTGCAAAAACCCCACATGAATTTGCAGTGAAAGCTAAACAAATCTTACGAGATCACCAGTTGTTTTCGTTAATTCGGGCTAATGCACGAAAACTTGTTGAAGATCAATATGCATATCCAAAAATTGCCTTAAAGTTAGAAAAAGTATACCGACAAATAAAACAATCATGAAAATTGGCATCGATATTTCACAAATTGCATATAAAGGGACCGGTGTGGCACGATACACAGATAATCTTGTCAGATCAATCCTTACCTATGATTCCAAAAATGAATATACTTTCTTCTTCTCTTCTCTTCGATTAGATCTTGATAAAGAACTTGAGACAGAAATTAAACAAAAACATAAGCTCGTCAAAGTAAAACTCCCTCCAAAATTTCTTGACATGTTGTGGAACCAACTTCACATACTCCCCATCGAGAGATTTATCGGAACGCAAGATATTTTTATTTCATCTGATTGGACTCAACCGCCAAGTAGTGCAAAAAAAGTGACGATTGTACATGACCTCGTGTATCTTCGATATCCAGAAACCGTTCATAAAAAAATCTTAGATGTTCAAAAACGACGTCTCAATCTTGTTAAAAAAGAGGTTGACATCATCCTCGCCGATTCCCAAGCGACTAAAGATGATCTTATAGAGCTACTTACAATTCCAAAAGAAAAAATTCATGTCCTGTACCCAGCCGTAGATATTAAGAAATCCAGTTTACCCCTAACTACTAACTACCAACTACCAACTACTAAATATATCCTCTCCGTCGGCAAACTCGAGCCGCGCAAAAACATTGGTCGACTTATTGAAGCATTTAAATTGGTAAATTTACCAGATACTGAACTTTTAATTATTGGCCCAAAAGGTTGGGGGGAGGAGGGGAGGAGGAGTATGGGCGATAGGGGGGGGCGGAGGAGTAGAGGCGGAGAGGATGGGAATATTAGATTTCTAGGTTTTGTTCCTGATGACAAACTCTACAAGCTTTATTCGAATGCTGAATTCTTTGTTTATCCCTCACTCTATGAAGGCTTCGGATATCCAGTTATTGAAGCAATGGCGATGGGCTGTCCGGTTGCAACCTCAAATACGTCTTCGCTGAAAGAAATTGGGAAAGATTCAGTCCTTCTTTTTGATCCAAAAAATGTAGAAAGTATAAAAGACGCGCTTGTTACAATGGCTAGCAATTCTAAAATAAGAGAGAAATATAAAGAAAAAGGTCTTTCGGAAAGTAAAATGTACACTTCGGGTGTGTATATAAAGAATCTCTTGCATATTCTCTTTACCTACCCTTCGTGAGATAATATATGTATGCTAATCGGAATTGATGGAAATGAGGCAAATGTTATGGAGAAAGTTGGGGTTTCGATGTATACATTTAATCTTCTTAAAGAGTTTCACAAACATGCAGATTCCTCAACTCAATTCATCACTTATCTGAGAAATACTCCTCAAACTGATCTGCCTGAAGAAAATGATAATTTTAAATACGTAGTTGTTTCAGGGAGCTTTGCTTGGAGCCATTTTTTCTTTCCTCTCCATCTTTTCACCCACAAAAAACCTGATATACTTTTTTGCCCTGCCCACTACATTCCCCGTTTTTGTCCAGTTAAAACCGTGGTTACAATCCATGATCTTGCATACTTTTACTATCCAAACGAGTTTCTGCCAAAGGATCTGTTCAAACTTAAAAACTGGACTAATTATGCATTGAAAAAGTCTTCAAAAGTCATCTCTGTTTCTGAAAATACAAAAAAAGATATCGTCAAATTTTACAAAATTCCAGAAAACAAAATCCAAGTCATCCACAACGGTTTCAATCCTTCTCTCCTCTCCTCATCTCCTCCGCCCCCCCCAATCTCCCCATCTTCTCCTCCCCTCCTCTCCAAGTACATCCTCTACGTCGGCACTCTCCAGCCCCGCAAAAACATCTCCGCACTCATTGATGCATTTGTCATTCTCAAAAAAGATCATCTCGATCTCTCTCTTATTCTCGCTGGTAAAAAAGGCTGGCTGTACGATGAAATATTTGAAAAAGTAAAAAACCTTAACCTTGAAAAAAGTGTCATTTTTTCCGGATATATTTCAGAAGCGGAAAAAAATGAACTTTATAAGAATGCTTCTGTATTCGTTCTACCATCTCTTTACGAGGGATTTGGCAATACTCCACTTGAAGCACTAGCGGTCGGAACTCCTGTTGCAGTTTCCAATAATTCGAGCCTTCCTGAAATATGTGGAGATGCTTGCCTATATTTTGATCCAAATGATACAATTGATATGGCGAAGAAAATAGATATGATTCTGACAGATCCGAATTTGCGTCAAATACTTATTAACAAAGGAAAAGAGCATGTAAAGCAATTTAGCTGGGAATCGTGCGCAAAAGAGACGTTGGAAGTTTTAAGAGATCCCGAAATAAATTCGGGATGACAATTTTATGAAAGATAAAGCGGGACGAAATCTAACGCTCGATGAGTTACTCCGTAAATTTGTTTTGAGATGTTTCACAATTATTGAAGAACTAACTGTCTACTTCCTTCACCTGGTCGGAAATATCCCGTCTCATCATTTGCGTCGACTTTTCTATCGATTAGATGGTGTAACAATTGGTTCTTGCACCACATTACATATGTATACCCGTTTTTATCATCCTCGTGGAATTCGTATTGGAAATGACTCGGTTATTGGCGAATATGTGGTACTTGATGGCCGTGGGAAGCTCACAATCGGGAATCACGTTGATATTGCAAGTGAGGTCATGATTTATACGAGTGAACACGATATTCATAGTGAAAATTTTGCAAGTATCCTCGAGCCAGTCACTATTGAAGATTATATATTTATCGGTCCTCGAGCAATTATTTTACCCGGCGTAACAATCGGTAAAGGGGCGATTGTGGCAGCTGGGGCAGTTGTTACCAAAGATGTACCTTCGTTTACAATCGTGGGTGGAGTTCCTGCAAAAGAAATCGGAAAACGAGCACAAACTGACCCTCATTATAAACTGGGACGCAGTGCATGGTTTCGTTAATCTAAAGATCCCATAGTATTGATTTTTTAGGTATATTCTGCTATAATTATCCTAGTTTTCTAACTACTAATAGAGCTATTTGCTTGTTCTGTTAGTGCACTTTAAAAAATTGGTTCAGGAAACTGATAGACACTAAATTTTGTTCGAAGAATATTTCGAACACTGTTTTGTGTCTGTCAGTATGAAGACGCAATATACGCGTAATTCACTCCGACATCCTGTCGGCAACTCGCTCTCTTTAAGGAGGAGCACGCATGTCCCGCACGCGTCTGATGGTTTTTGTCCTTTGCGTTATGGTCGCCTTCGGCGCCGTAGCGCCCCACCCGGTTTCCACGCATGCGCAGGGATGTCAAATTACTCATACTGAGTACATTGATGGCACCTCGGCAATAGTCGTGGAAGCTTCCCAGATCGGAATCCTGGTTCAGGGCGCCTTCGCG
>MFZQ01000002.1 GCA_001789445.1 Candidatus Roizmanbacteria bacterium RIFCSPHIGHO2_02_FULL_40_13b
GTACTCCTTTTAACCAGCTATATGATTGATTTGTTGCAATGGCCAAGTATCGCGTTTCTTCGGGTAAATCCCCTACTCGTTTTTTATACGTTTTGGCAATCTCAAAAAAACTCAAATCATCTCTTTTCCCTTTATTTTGCAGTATATTTTCAACGAGCGAGGGCACAAGATGTATGCGCATATATTCAATGTTTTGCGAAATTGTGTTTTGTAATTTCAAATGGTCTTTGGGATCAAAGCCAAATTTCTCAATCATTTTTTTGGAAATCATTGAGTAGTTATAGACCTCACAAAGTCCTGCATGTTTCAAGAAATATTTTGCGCGGAGTTCGTATTTATCATAATTTTCTTGTGCAGTATTTCTATTTTGACTTCGGGTACTTTGTACGATGCTTTTAAGATTATGATATCCATACATTCGAGCGACTTCCTCGGCTATATCTTGCCATACTTCAATGTCAGCCGCACGATACGATGGAACGGTTACTTCTATCTCACCACCATGTACCGTTACTGAAAAACCAAGGTTTTCTAAGATTTCCCGCATAGTTGCCGTCTCAATTGGTGCTCCAATAAGCGTTTCAATATTCATCACAGAGACAGAAATAATCTTTGGCTTTACGGGTTTGGGATATACATCGATAACACGGCTTACGATTTGTCCTCCGCAGTATTTTTCTAAAAGTTCTACTCCATACGCGAGTGTGGGCTCAATACGTTGCGGATCAAGTCCTTTTTCAAAATAGGTGGCGGCAACGGTGCGTTGCCCTGTTGTCATTGAGGTTTTTCTAATTTTTGCAGGATCATATGTTTCAAGCAAAAGGAGAACATTTTTTGTAGCACTCGTAACCATAGAATCATAGCCTCCCATGATTCCGGCCAGATCAGTAAGGTTTCCTGATCCATCTTCAATTACAATATCTCCCCCCGGAAGCTCTATTACTTTTTCGTCAAGTGTTTTTACTTTCTCACCTTTCTTGCTTTCTCGAATGGAGAGCGTATGATCTTTTATTTTGTCATAGTCAAACGTGTGATTGGGTTGTCCGAGCGCGAGCATAAGATAATTTGAGATATCGACAACATTATTAATCGATTTTGTATCGCACATGGCGAGTCGATCTTTCATAAATTGTGGTGATTCCCCTATTTCAATATTTGATAGAACAACAGCGCTTACTCGTGAAGCCAAATTGTCTCCCAATATCTTAATCTCAAGTTCAACATCATGTCGGGCCGAGTCTCCATGAATCTCCTTAAATGTATATCTCTCTAACGTATTTATTTTAAGTATTGCTTTCTTCCCAAATGTTGGAAGTATTGCAGCGCACTCCTGGGCTATCCCAAAAACACTTGCGCTATCTACTCGATTTGAAGTGATTTCGATATCGAATACAAAGTCGTCGTCCATCTTTTCAACACGTTCAATAGATGGTCCGCAAAGAGAAAGATATTTTTGAATTTCATAGGGATCTGCATCTGTTTGCAGATATTCAAGAAGCCAATTATAGGTGATTTTGATATTCATATTTCGTTTTTCATTCCCGTAACCTCTTGTCATTCCCGCGTAGGCGGGAATCTATTTAATGGATCCCCGACTACTCGGGGATGACACTTTTATTAAAATTGCTCGAGAAATCTCACATCATTCTCATACACCGTTCGCAAATCATCAAGTTTCAATCCTTGTTTCATCATAAATACACGCTCGATTCCAAATCCAAATGCCCAGCCGGAATACTCTTCACTATCAATTCCACCTTCTTTTAATACGTTTGGATGGACCATCCCAGCTCCCCCCAACTCAAGCCAACCGGACTTGCAGAGGCGACATTTCGTTTTAGAATCGATCATACCTGACCCATCACATATGTCACAGCTAACATCAACTTCAAACGAAGGCTCCGTAAACTGAAAATGATACGGGCGAAGTCGCATTTTTCGACCCTCACCAAAAAAACTGGTCATGAAGTACTCGATAGTTCCTTTTAAATTGGTAATATTGATTCCTCTATCTATACATAATCCCTCAAATTGATGAAACATAGGTGTGTGAGAAACATCCCAGTTTGGACGGTAGGTTTTGGCGATATTGATCATTGCGATGGGGACTCCTACGCGCATCATCTCTCTAATTTGCCCGGATGATGTGTGAGGAGTGAGAACCATTCTCCCATATTTCGAGTGTGACTTTTCATCAATAAAGAATGTTTCAAAATCATCTCGTGCCGGGTGGCCGGGGGGCATATTTAGGCTTTCGAATGAGAAGTATTCCCATTCAACTTCAGGATATGAAGCCCGGGAAAAGCCAATTCGCTCAAAAATTCGCGTAATTTCCTCTATTGCGTATGTTACGAAATGGAGACTTCCTTTGGGAAGTGTATCTCCCGGTAGTGTTGGATCAACCCACGTACCTTTTCGGGGTTTTTTTGAAAGTTCTACCCGTTTCTTTTCAATAAGCGTTTCAGCTTGCGCCTTCAAAGTGTTCATTTCTTTTCCATACGCTTGTTTTTCATCCGCTGGAACCGAGTTAATTTTGGAAAAAAGATCGTTTAGGATTCCTTTTCGAGAGAAGTATTTGGAAGTAAGACTGTCAAGTTGGGCAGATGTTGACGTAGCAGTAAGCTCTTTTTTCAGAGCGTTAATAGTACCCTCCTGTATGTCGGACATAGCTTTACGAGTTCACTTTTTCAACGATTTTTTTGAAAAGCATTGGTTCTTCAACCGCAAGTTGGCTCAATACTTTTCGGTCAAGTTCAATGTTTTTATCTTTTAGTTTCTTTATGAAGACACTGTATGTCAATCCCATGGTTCGAAGCGCGGCATTAAGCCGAATAATCCATATTCGCCTGAAATTAGACTTTTTGTCTTTTCGTCCTGCAAATGCATATTCCCCTGCATGAAGGACCGCTTCAATAGCTGATTTGATATGCTTTGATCGGGTCATTCGATACCCTTTTGCAAGCTTCAAAACCTTATTGTGACTTGCTCTCCCTTTTATTCCTCCTTTTACGCGTGTCATAGGTTATTTTCCAAGCATTCGCTTGATTTTTTTGGCGAAAACGCCTTTAACTGTTTTAACTGCTTTTAAATGTCGCATTTGTTTTTTTGATTTATTTGAGACTAAATGCCGCAAACCTTGTCCGCGATGCAATAATTTTCCGGTACTTGTTAGCTTAAATCGCTTTACCGCAGACTTTCTTGTTTTTTGCTTTGTAACTTTATTTTTCATGATTTTTTCTTTCGGGCAACGACTGCCAAAAGTACTCGTCCTTGAAACTTTGGCTCACTTGCAACTTGGCCTTCAGGAATTTGGGCCAAAAACTTATTCAAAAGATCAAATGCCATTGTCTTTTTTCCAAGTTCTCGACCTCGCAGAGCAAGCTTTACTCGCACCTGGTGGCCATCTGCAATAAATTCGTGTGCTTTGTTCAATTGCCTTTCTAGATCGTTCTGACCGATAAATAGTGATAGTTGAACATCTTTGGTCGCACTTTTCTTTATTCCTTTCTTAGCTTCTTTCTTCTTTTTTTCCTCTTGATATAAAAATTTCTGGAAATCAATGAGTTTGGCGACGGGTGGCTTTGCCTGCGGCGCAATTAATACGAGGTCTACTTCTCGTTCACGCGCCATTGCAAGTGCATCTTCACGCTTGAATACATCAAGTTGCTTTCCGGCTTCATCAATGAGACGTACCTCTGGTGCGGTAATATAGTCATTTCGTGTATACCACACTTTTGATTCTCGTTTATATCCTTTATTGTTTGTTCTCAATTTGTTCTTGAAGCTGACCCGCAAATTTTGTAATACTCACCATCCCCAAATCTTTCCCTTCTCTCGTTCTTACAGAAAGATGGATGTTCTCCCTATCTCCCGATCCCCCCATCTCCCTATCTCCTATTATACACATGAACGGGATCTTTTGCAATGTCGTCTCCCGAATTTTTGCCCCCAGCGTTTTATTGTCAGAATCAACCGAAACGCGAATTCCAGTCTTTCTCAGAACCTTCGCGGCATCATCTGCGTATTTCGTAAATTTATCAGACACAGGTAGTATTGCAACCTGTACTGGCGAAAGCCAGAGTGGGAAATTCCCTTGGTACTGTTCGATCAAGATTCCGATGAAGCGCTCAATGCTTCCAGTCATTGCCCGGTGCATCATGACAGCGTATTCTTTCGTTCCATCTTCTTTTGTATATTGAACATCAAGCGAGCGAGGCATCTGGAAATCAAGCTGGATTGTGGCAAGCTGCCAATCGCGGCCTTGGGAATCGGTCATGTGAAAGTCAATCTTGGGACCGTAAAAAGCGCCGTCTTTATCCTTAACACCGAATTTGCTTCCAGTTTTGGTAAGTGCCTCTTTCAAACTCGCTTCTGCCTCATCCCATAAATTAGGCTGGCCTTCGATGGCGAGCGCTTTATCTGGCTTTGTTGAGAGGAAGAAGTTCAACTCAAATCCAAAAAGCTTGTAGAAGTTTTGAATCATCTCCAAAAGCTCCTTCACGATCGACTCTATCTGATCATGTCGAGCATAAATATGGGCGTCATCGATCGTAAACTCACGAACTCGGAAAAGTCCTCCCAGAACTCCTGACAGCTCATTTCGATGTAAGGTTCCGAAATCGGAATAACGAATAGGGAGATCTTTATAACTTCGAGGATGTGAGTTGTAAATAAGTGTTGACTCCGGGCAATTCATAGGTTTCAAGCTGTAGAGATTGCTTTCTGACTCATCATCTTTAATTGACAAGTTAAACATGTTCGTATCACCAAAATGCTGCCAGTGGCCGGATTTCTTGAAGAGGTCAGACTTTACCATAACGGGAGTTTTAATCTCCGTGTACCCCAAGGGGGCCAGGATTGAGCGGATGAGCTTCATAATCTCTTGATACAAAAACCACCCATTCGGGTGCCAAAAGACCGCTCCCGGGGCATATTCATTAAACGAAAATAAATCCAGTTCCTTCCCTATTTGCCTGTGATCCTTCAAATCTGCCATGAGGTAATTATACAAGAAATTAATAAATTTATTTAATCTAGATTTCCCTTATTGACAATCCGTACACACAGCTATAAAATTCGTCTAATGTCTCAAGCTGAATCACAAGAAACACAACCTCGGCCATTCATTGAAAGACTCGAACTATCTATTGAAGCAGGACAAATGCTCGCACAAACTGCAGAGGAACTGAATGAAGTTGAAGATATTAATGATAAATATGGTGCGTTTGAGGACGTCTCTAAAATACTAAAGCGGGGTGGTCTTCCGGTTGCGCCACTATTTGCGCAGATGACCGGTGTTGATGAGTGGAGAAGTGAAGATTTCCTGTGGGTTGTTCAGGCTGAAGTAGCCGATCTTGAAGGTAAGCCATTGGACAAAATAAAAGCAGAGGGTGGAAGTGGACTAAACACTTCTTGGGTAGGTATACAAGCTCGAGCGCGTGCTCGTGCTGGCGCAAATGTTGATACGGAAATTGCATGGATACGGGATCAGCTTGAAGGCAAAGATTTTACTGGTTCACTATATGGTCCCGCAGATCAAAGCACTGATTATGCTCATTTAGCAGAACTTATCTGGTTGAATGGTGGAGATCCAACAAACGAGATTCAGAAAGCAGAGGATTTAAAATATGCAGATAATCTCCCAGGTGGCCATAGAAATAGAGTTGATGCTCTAATTGGGATTCATCTAAGAATGGGTAATGTAGACAGGGCGGAGAAATTAATCGACGAATTACGGAAAAGAATTGAGACAATGCCTGAACTTTACGCGTCGGGCGAATTTGGTAGTATACCCAATCACTTCCGAATGAAATTCTACGACTTCTTAATTCAAAAGAGACACCACGAACTTTCTCCGGAAGAAAAGATACTTTGGCTTTCAAGACAGGTGGGTTCCGGTGAAAGAGATAAAGATCGACTCGAGCATCTTATTTCTCTAGCTCGGATCCAACATCAGACTGGCGATGATACTTCTAGAATGACATTACAGGTAGCTCGTGATGTATCTTCCAAGATGAGTGGCAGTGAAGAGTATTTATTTGATATGTTTGAAGTGAGAATTCACGAGGGCGTAGATGCTCTTGTTGAAGTTGCTTTAGTTTACGTAGATATTGGGCAATTCGATACTGCTATCCAGATTGCGGAGGAAGCAAAAAAACATCCCGAAAAAGGGATGGATTTTCATCTGGCCCAAGTCTATGCGGCAATCGCAGTGGCAAAGTCGAAACAAGGTCTCACTGTCGAAGAATTGAGCGCTGTTGCAAGCGGATCAAGTCCAATTGTAAGCGATTCTCATCCTGAATTTACCAGATCTGCATTAGCTTTGTTAGGTTGATAGTAGGTTTTTCTACATTTCCCTTCAATACTAGGTTGAATTTTGATACAATAGGACAGGTAAAATGGTCGCTTAGCTCAGTTGGTTAGAGCGCTGCATTGACATTGCAGAGGTCACAGGTTCGAGTCCTGTAGTGACCACACGATTACATCACCGATCGTGCGGCTTGGAGTTCTTGAGACATTGAGTATGATGTTCCTTTTTTCTTTGATCGTGCGGCAAACGCAGATCCACGCTTGGCTTTTTTGGTTTCCATAGCAGTAAGCCATGTTTTAGCCTCACCAAGTTTGGCGGTTAGGTTTCGAAGAACAAAGAGGAATACTTCAAGAACATTTTCGATATATGCTCCCTTTCGATTTCCTTCAGCAATGCCGGTGATAATTACTTTCTCAATATCATGTACTTCGCTTTGAATTGAGCTGTTATATTTCTTAATAACATCAACTTGTTCTTTCACTTGTGCTACAAGTTCATTAATTTTTTGAGGATTCTCCACATTCTCCACATGTGTAGATTTGCTGAAGATGGTGAATTCAATTCGTTGCGGTTTCTTAGCCTCAACTCTGCGGCCAAATGACTCACTACCCGGTCGAAGAGCTCGGTCCAGCTCAAATGGGTTTTTTGAAAGAATCTTATTTTTTAGACTTGTTTGCCCTGTATTAGTCATACGGTAATTATACTACAGGCTGGCCACTCGGTCAATAAGAGTAGTAATTGGGTATACTATATCAGAGAGATAGCAGGTGGTCAAGTGTTTTTTGTCGTTTGATGACCGTTGCGTAAAAATATGCGTTTTTTTGTGCGCTTTCCTTCTCTTTTTCATCTTTAATCCCGGCAAACAGCGCTTGAATGTCGGCATCCTCTACTGTTACCTTCTCGTCGTCACTTATCTTCTCAAGCGCAAGCTCAATCTTATACATTTCCGTAACCTCTTTCTCGTATTGGGCCCGTAAGGCATCAACGCTCGTATTTTTGCTTCGAACATAATCATCCATTGTCATTCCTATTGCTTTCACGTCTTCGAGTAATTGTGTCATTTTTCGATTGATTTCATCTTTTACGATAAGGTCGGCAATCTCAATCGTGGATTCAGTTGAAATTCGATCAAGAATTTTATTGAGAAGCTTTCTCTTCTTTTCTTCATCCTCTTTACCATTTTGGGAGGGTTTCAAACCCTCCCCTACAGATTCTTCCTTACCGGGAACCCAAATTTCATCTTTTTTTAAGTCTCCTTTCACTTCTTTCACCGCTTTTTTGTAATCTCCAAGAGTAACTTTTGGCCGTTCAGCGATGGTAATCTTCACAATCCAATCTTCTCCTTCTTTAGCATTTATAAGTTCGACCTGCGGTTGTGTGACCGGAGAAAGGTTTTCTTTTTTAATCACGTCCTCATATGCTTGGGGAATAACTTTTCCAATCACTTTTTCGTAGACTTTTTCACGATTAATCTGCTTACTCGCAATATCTTTCGGAGCCTTTCCTTTTCGAAAGCCTTCAATAGAAACTTCTTTTAAAGCTTCATCAAAGAGCGCATCAAATTGCTTTTGGATATCAGTATTTGCGATAGTTATGACGAGCTCGTATGCCCCTTTTCCTAATTCATTCTTTTGATATGATTTCATAGACACGTATTTTATAAAAAATTGGCCGAAAAAACAAGTGTCGGGGAGAGAAGAGGAAGTGCCGCGGGGGGGACTTGAACCCTCACGCCTTTTACAGCACACGGTTCTAAGCCGTGCTTGTCTACCAATTCCAACACCGCGGCAGAGCTCTAATTATAACAGCTCGTCGAGTTTCTGGAGGCGTGATTCTTCTTTATAAAACTGGTCGATAAAAAACTGTACACGCACGGCCCACGTAGGAGATTCTGCATAAATACGGCCGACATCGGCAAGTGTTTCTGCTCCACGACCATAATATCGCTCGTGTAGCGCCTTGCTAATCGTGGTGATAGCATTTTCCCAGCTTTCCAGCCCAATGTATCCTCCACCCCATCCCCAGGCGTTATAGTTTCCCGGCACCATAAAGCGGCCAAAAAAAGACTCGAGTCCAGAGATAGAGACGACAAGGTATGGGTCAATATCGTATTTAATTGCGGCGTCGACGAACACCTCTGCTTGGTCAGTAAGGGTAGAGTTGTACTTTGAAAGTACACGACTTATTACTCGCTTTTTTAACAATGCTTCCCGAGAAACATCCGTATCTCCACCGTGGCTGATCATGGCTGACGGTTCATGTACAGAATCAACAGCGTGAATAGTACTAGTGAGTGAGAAGGTAAGCAAAAGAACGAAACTTATTATTAATATCTTATTCATAATTTCAGGTTATATATACTATAAGATATATATTCCCCAAAAAAAAGATCCCAGAGCATGTCGGTAAAGCTATCGACAAACCCTAGGATCTAGGAGTAATTATACTACATCCTATAGAAAAGTCAAGTAGTATATTCACTTTATAGCCGCATATGTTCATCGATGCTTTCTACTCCAATATTTTCAAGAAAAAATTAACCGCGTATGCCCAAGACCCCCGGGAACTTGGCGTATATCTTTCCATAATTGCGCTTGCGGTAATAAGCCCACTATCTACATAATCACGTTTCAATCCGGCGGCTACCGTCTCCATAGCTTCCGGATATGAAGAAAACATCATGACTTGATCACCATATATCCCCCATCCCCAACAATTATGGCTTCCGGGTGGGATTTTCTTACATCCTTCTGATTCTTGCATTGCAATAGCCGGCAAAACTCTATAATCAATGCCATATTTATCTTGAATACGCACCAAGTCTTCAGTGAAATCAAACAGGGGCGAATTGTACTGCCTGAAGAAGTTTTTGAGGTTCGCCGCACGACCATCAGCTACCTTTACTTCATCGCTAATCGTGCCAAGTACGAGTGGCGCGGCAGAAAGGGTAAATTGACGGTTTGGGTTTTGGGCAATCGAGTCAATTTGGGAAAGAAGCTCCTGTTGTTTGGTATGAATTCGCGAGGTGGAATAATAGGTAAAAATAAGAGCAAAATTGAGGAAAAAAAGGAGCGCAAAAATAGAAGTAAGAATAAGTGCCTTTTTGGAGTGCATATATACAATCTTAGCCGAATCATACTGTACTTGTCAAATTTTGGTAGAGTCATTTTATGATGAGAGAAATCGGACGAAAAAAAGAAAAACATCTATTTAGACCTTTGAAACAACCTTGTACACACCCGAAGTGTACATATAGGCATGAGTGTCTTGTATAATGTGACTAATGAATGAACCAACGACAGATGATGGTATCTCGCCGTCTGTTGATGAAACCATCAAAGCGCAACAGGTTGAGGCGATCGTGCAAGCTGATCGGCAAGCGTTTGAGGAATGGGTGGCGGATCCTGCACACAGGATGAATCTCGATATGCCCCACGAAGCGCTACGATATCTTCTCATTCCACAAAGAGTCCTCGAGCTGGCAGTTGATCCATCAGAAGTAGATATCGTTATCCAAGGTAAGATTGAACAAAGAAAGTCGGTAATTGTGGTTGACTACAGTAAGACTCCTCTGCCAGATGACGAGAGTCTGCGATTTTATTTAAGCGATGATTTAAAACAAAAGGCACTTTCTCAGTCACATAAAGAAGTAAGTGAGACAGATATAGCTAGTTTAGTGACCAATGTAATAATACTAAGAACAGAAGAAAATGAAAGATTACATGTAGATCAATATTTTGATAGAGAAGAGCTACGAAATATAGGTGTTGCAAAATCCTTTTATGGTAGATTACATACAGCTGCAACAGAATTAGGATATAGGTTTATCACGGGATTTAAACTAGATGAAGAAGTAGGTTTTTTTACAAAAAAGTTGGGCAGAGTCCCCTTAAGTGCGATAAAGCCTGAATTAAGATATATGTTTCATCCTGACCCAACACGTATTAAAACCAACCAATTTACCATCGATTTCCTTGATCCTGCTGATAAGGAATATTTTCTAGATTCAGGAGGAGAATAGCACTTTCCCCTGTCCTAAGAAGTAAATCATTATTTCTATGCTATAATGCTCACTACTTTTATTATTCAATAATGGCTAAAACAACAGGATCTGAAGGTAGGCAAGACAATCTGGAAGTAGAAGGGCAACTGCCCACCGAAGCCGAGATCATGGCTGGACAAGTAGAATTAATTAAGGAAATACTTGTTGCTATAAATCTTCCGTACATTAACGTTGAGGATGAAGTTCAAGTACGAGATGCATCGTATTATCGAGACAAACCCACTGTAGGTTTCCTTAGTCTACGAGAAGACACAGTTGCGGTTCTTGCTTCGTGCGGATCAGTTGAAGATGACCCGGACAGACCAACAACAATTCTTATAACTCCCGGATCTGCCCAGGGAAGTCTCAAAAGAGGCAGAATAAGCCATAAGCCGTATGCTGATTTCTTTTTTGCTTTGGAGGAAGATACTATTGTAGCCGTAAAAACAACTGAACCGATTCCTGTTGATGTGCTCTATCCTGGGTTTTCATACTATCATTTTGGAGATTTTGATCCTGAAACAACGTTGGCTGATCGTGTATCGCACGATCTAACATGTCTTAAAGCAAACACCTTCTTGTATTCTGAAGAATATGAAATTCCCACTCCACGAGGAGTACTTGTTCCAAAAGGCCACAGTGTGTCACTAGCAGTTAGAGGAATTACTCAATTAGAGTATCTTCGGGGAGTCGTAGTTAAAGATCCTGATGAACATCAGTCCAAAGGCGTCAGAATGTATGATTTAGATGAGACAGGATTGGAGAATGCAAAAGCTTACGCTGAAGAAGTAATTGGAAAAGCTGGAAGAGTAATTATTGAAGAGCGAGTAATACCTGCGAATATACACTTTAGTCCAAAAGAACATGTTGACTGGAATGTACGAGCAATCGCGTTTGTTGACGGGGATTCGGTCGCGTATGTGGGATCGATTATTCGATACAGTACTATGGGTGGGCCAGTAAGTATTAGCACGGGAGGCTATACAATGCCTCTTCCTGAAACATCATGGCTGGGAGCGTATGCAAAAGATTTTACGAGTGATGTTATGGGGAAAATTGCACAAGCGATTAGAGATACTAATGGAGATCCGAAAGGCATTTTTGGGCTGGATATAATATTTGGCATTCATCCTGAAGGAGGACTTCGCCCCGTTATTATTGAACCAAACGGGTGGCATGTGGGAGGAATGAGTGAGATGTGTCAGATGAATGGAAACACGCTCGATGCGATTTCCCAGCGAGTAATTCCTGCTTTAACACCCCGAGTAATGAGAAATTTCGAAAATAGAGAGGTTGTTGATGATCTTGAAGATGTACAGGTACCAGATTTTGATTTTTCCCTAATAATTGAAGGAGTCAGTGAAAGAGGAGAACATGCAAAAGCACGGGAGTTACTTCAAACAAGGAAAGAACAAATGGGTAAAAAAGAGTATTGGCGTCTAATGACTAATCTACACACTCGGGAAGGAAATACGGGGAAAGCAGACGCAAGTGCGGCTATGTACGAATCTATTTAATT
>MFZQ01000003.1 GCA_001789445.1 Candidatus Roizmanbacteria bacterium RIFCSPHIGHO2_02_FULL_40_13b
GTAGCACAGAGTTAGAAGAAAGCTCGCAAGTATGTACCGAATTTTCTCTTTCATTTGTTTAGTAATTTATTTTTCCGTTCCCGTGGCCACTTTTTTATTTCAATTTCTCGCCGACGCGCCACAAGAAGTGTATCAAATGATTCGTGATAAATGAGCGTAACAGGTCTTCGTATTTTCGTATAATGCGCACCTAACTTGGATTCGTTATGTTGTTTTAGTCGGCGCTGTAGGTTATTCGTCGAGCCGACGTAGTATGTGTCATCCGAACACTGGAGCATATACACAGAGTATACCTTTTGATTTTGCTGTTGCATAGAATGGAGGTGTATTAAGAGTATAGCAAAAGAAAATACTGAGGTTTTTTCTAAAGATTGACATATAAAAGTAAAATTATATAATGAGGATTATGGCTGGTGAAAATGGTATCGGAGGATTAGATAGATTTATTGCTGCAGCAATAAATTGGACTGGACTAAGTGAAGCAGAGGTTCGTGCAAAAACAGAGCACGAAAAAGAGCTCGCTAGATTAAAAAGAGAGCGGGCAAAAGAACGAAAAGTTTTTTTGGCAAAAGCTGAAGAGATGATAGAACAACACGGTGTAGTAGTTAGAAGTGACCTACATGGTTCACAAACCACAATAGTAAGACGTACCCCGCACAGTCCATTTCACTCCGTATTAGGACCTATTGATCTATTTCTTGAACAAAAAGATGTGCGAAATCCTCAACCTGAGGATAATAGACTTTACGTTGAGCACGATGTGACTATTAAAGGGATAACGCAAGGCGAACCCGGTGGTGAAAAAACACTCTTTACAGTTGGATGGAATAGTATGGAAGAAGGAGGCGAGGTTCAATCTCGAGGTCCATATAATTCTTACAGTGCACGATTAGCAATCTCTACGCTTGAAGATTGGCAAATCGCAAATGCTGCACTTGATCATATCGCCGCGGGTCTCTCAGCTTCAGAAGTAGCCGATCGGTCTTCAGAATAATTTTTGATCAATTTTCTAGTAATGTCCCGCTCAAAATATTTATAGAAAAATCAACTATAACTAAATGAATATTATCGCGGCATAGCGCTGAGCGTGGTATTGTCAAGAAGAAGTTTACGTTGTAAGGAGAGATCCTACAAAAGCTTCTTGTTCGTCCAAAGTTTTGTATGAGGCAATTTCTCGGAATGGCACATTTGGTCTCTCTTGTCTCTGAGTAGCTTCGGTTACTGTTATTTTGGAAGGCCTAAGAAATTGTGGCTGTTCGACCATGACTAGTCGTGATGAAACATACATTTCATAGCCTGCATTTCCAGCAAAATGTGTTTTATCATGATCTTTGTATTTCCTAACAGAATAGGTTGTAGCAGGTCTCTCAAGTCGTTTTGTTTTTTTAGGACGTTCTACCTCTAAATGTAGATATTCTCCAATATGATGAAATTTACTTACTGGGGATAATTGAATCGTATACTCAGTACTTTCCACTGCGCGAGCAGTTCCATCCGCAGGTTCTGTATATTCTCGTTTAACTGCATCGGGCCTCTCTTGCAAAGCCTGAACTCTTGAGAGCATAGTTCGTAACCGTTCTCCATCTCGCTCAACCTTCAAATCAGGTGTCATTTCGCCTTGATCACTCATATTCCATATGATATACCATAGTAACTATGTATGTCAATTTTCAAGCTACTGTTTCCTGAATCACACTTATTCTCCTCAAATTAGGAGGATCCTTGCTTAAATACGCAAAACCCCAGAATCCGTATTGAATCAAATAGCATTTGTCATGAGGAAACAGTAAAGAAATTAAGCGAGCAGTTTCTTCATTGTCGTCTGTATGCTCAACATGTTCAAACCGAGCTTTTAATTCCTTTACCCATGCAGCTTTACTAATTGCCGTTTTCATTCCTTTTTGGGTGAAATAAACTTCTTGGAGTAAATGTGAGATTCCCCCGCGTTTCAGTGTTTCATGAGACATTTCCACCCAAGCCGCTTTGTTTGGCCTCCCAGTGTTACCAAAATGTACAGCGCCCATAGCCTGTCTATATTCCAAAACTTCTTGTACTCCAGGCATCACTTCACGCATAGCATGCCTTTGGAATGCAAAGATCTCTCCTCGACCACTTAGTGGACTAATATCGATTTCACGACTCACGCTTGGTAGATCGTCTGGTGTAAGAATAGGTAATTCATTTGACCTTACAATAGATTTCACTGTACTAAATGCACGAGCTGCAGCTTCTCGAGCAATGAGCGTATCATCCAAATCCCACGAACACGCCAGTTCGCCTTCAAGCATATTTGTCATCTTTTGAATTATATCATCAGAAGGCCAATAACTCTTTATTTAGAAATCCAGAAGCAGTATTTAAGATTGTTAAATTACTTCGATTATTCGAATAATCGAAGTGGAAAAATCCAAAGCACTTAGGATGTGATTGTTATTAATAAACACACGATGTATAATTGCCCATCATGACAGGTAGAAGTGAGATGGTTCAGCTAGAATTTGAAGCATCTCCTCGCCCTGAAACCGAGCCAGCTGACGGACCAATTATTGAGGCAATAGATTTTTCTGTTTCTTTTAAACCCGGAACGTATGCGGTGCGAAATGTTAATCTCCAAGTCCCTGTTGGAAGAACTACCACTTTATTTGGCCCTTCTGGATGCGGTAAAAGTACTCTTTTACGAGCATTTAATCGCATGATAGATCTTACTCCGAGTGCACGGGTTTCTGGACAAATTCTTTATGGAGGAGTTAATATCTATGACAGAGATATTGATCCTGTCATGGTCAGACACCACATCGGTATGGTTTTTCAAAAACCAAATCCTTTTCCAAAAAGTATTTATGACAATGTCGCATGGGGCCGAAAGATTCATGGAATGAAAGGAGATATGGAAGGAAATGTTGAAAAAGCCCTTCGACAAGCAGCTCTTTGGGACGAAGTAAAAGATAGATTAAATGAGAGTGGTTTATCATTGTCGGGAGGACAGCAACAACGACTTTGTATCGCTAGAGCTATCGCTGTTGAGCCAAGAGTAATACTTATGGACGAACCAACCTCAGCTCTTGACCCTATAGCAACATATGAAATAGAAGATTTGATTGAAAGTCTCAGAGGATCTTACACAGTGGTTTTGGTTTCACACGATATGCATCAAGCTAGTCGCGTTAGTGAATATGCTGCCTTTATGGCGTCTAGTGAAATTGGTCGTCAAGAACTCGGCGGAACGATTGTAGAATTTGGAACCAAAGATATGTTCTCCCGACCACAAAATCCAAGAACAGAAATGTATCTAAGTGGAAAACGCGAAGCTGTAAAAAAGACTAAGTAGCTACTCGATTGTTTTTAGAACCCATATTCTGTATAATTCCCCATCATGACAGGTAGAAGTGAGATGGGTCAAACAACCCAAACAGACGAAGAATTCTTTTTAGATCCAGAAGGTGATTTTATACGAATCGGAGCTCGTGCCAATGCCTTCAGAAGATCGAGTATGAGGGTACAAACCGTTGATTCAGTCTATGATGAAGCAATGAGAAAAAGTATCACGGGTGATGTCGCTAATTTTGTACGATTACATGGAGTGGAAGTATTACAAAAGACGTCTGAGGATTTTAGTAGCCGTGGTGGAAGAAAGGCAGAATTGTCCACTGCAGTAGAGCCATACATCGCTCTTGCTCAAGAAAGAATCCGTGCCGCGGCAGAAGCTGGAGAGTGATCTATGGAATAAAGTTTTAACATTTTGCCGATTGTAAATCGTCTAATTATCGTCTATAAAACGTCTAAAGATTATGCAAAAGGAATTCAAGCGCATATTTGCCGTTTTGAAAAATGGCGCAATACCTGAAATAAAAGTAGCAAAACAAGAACTTGAAAAGCTTTTTAAGGGCGATAGAAAAAAATTCATACAGAATGCCCACTACGCTCTTGAACAATTGGAAGAATTTGATTCAATCCAAAATCCTGTAAACCAAGCGGCATTCGTTTCGAGCTTGAGTCTATTTTTCTTCGCCCTTTCTGATACGCATTTTAAGGAACTTAAAGATTTTGTATTAAAAGTGATTTGTCACTCTGATGGCCATGTTCGGGAACAAATGCGCAAAACTGCAGATTGGCTTTACATTTCAGTGTCATCAAGGGTACGTCCTTTCATGTACCCTAAGGGTAAAAAGTTATCAGAAAAGCAAATAGCAGATCGAGAAAAAGCAAAGAACGAATTTGCTGAATATCTTAATGATATAGAGTATTTGATGGAAAAATATGATGATGGAAGGTATGACGGGTTCGAATATATAGATGACATGAAACCTTCTGTGTACAAAAGTTTGCAACTTCTTTGGAGCGATGTTACTCGTGGTGGTCTTCAGAATGATTTACATACTCCACCTCTGACAATACTTGCAAAACGAGAAGAAATAGAAAACGAGTTATTAGAGTATATTAGAGAAATGAAAAGCGATATCACTCTTGAAGAAATTCAAGACGTTATCTATGAGGAAACTGAGGTTGATGACTTAAATGATGTTATCCGAATGTTTGATATGAGATCGCCATATGAGTTACAAAATGTTATCGAAACACTTAACGACGCATGGAATTATTTCCCACATAAAATTCTAGACGGTCTTTGCCCAGCAGAAGTTTTTAGCCAAAACCAAAAAGCAAAAATTATTAATTAACACATGTTCGTATTGGTTCGAAGTTTATATTTCGGCTGGGGAGCAAGGATTCTATTTAGAGTATATTTTCAAACTTTTTTATTTCCACTTCCAACTCAGGTAGACTTTCTGTAATTGTTTGCCAGACTATTTCCAGATCAACACCAAAATACTCATGAATAAGTTTGTTTCGCATAGCCTGCATAAATTTCCACGGTAAGTTTGGATATTTTTGTTTAAATTCTTCTTCAAGTTGTGTTGATGCTTCTCCAATTGTTTCAAGTTGACGAATAACTGCATCATGAGTTTTATCATCTTCTATAAATTGCTCAAATGTAAGACCACGTACATACTTTCCAATCTTATTTATAGCCTCTTGAATATGCTCAATGTAGATTTTAGGATCTTTGTCCATAAATAGTCTGCAAATCTTTAATAACAAAAGGTTGTATTCGGGGACTAAGTGCTTTTTTTGTGACTAGCTCTACTTTCCTATGTAATTCTTTACCTAGCTCCTCTTCGGCAGAAAGTAGCTTAAAATACGTTACAGGATTCTTAAATTCGACTAATAGATCAACATCACTGTCTTTTTTTTCTTGGTGGCGGGCATATGAGCCAAATAAACCCAAAAACCGAATATCGTGTCTCTGACAAAAATCAGCCACTGCTTGTGTATCATTTAGAAAAATAAGTGTATCCATACTCTAATTATAGTACACATCCAAAAAGTTTCCGAAGAAGATGGTTTTATGGTTCAGACTAGTTGTTCAATCTTTCAGTATTATCAGTAAATGATGAATACGTTTCAAATTTCCATCTATTCTTTTCGCTCATTTGCCCATTTTCATCATCAGATAGCAAGAATGTTTCATTAATACTCATTACTATTGTTGCTTCACATCCTGTTCCGCAATTATAAGTTATTTTGATATTATTATCTGGCGTCCATTCCCAACCACTAGTTCTAAAATCCCCAGCATAAAATCTTCTCATTTCATTTGTTTTTAAATTCGTGATAAAAAGTTGGTAATAGTTATTCTTATCATCATAATTACCTCTTAGAGAGTCCATTCGATATAGTTTGCTAGGAGAAATTTCCGCATCCAAACGATAAAGTAGATGTTTTGCGTATTCTATTTCATTCGGATTGTTCACATTAACTTGTTGCGTTGACTTAATGGGAATATTTTTTTCTTTCGCAGGGAACAGGCTTACACCAACAAGTAAAAGTAATAATAAAAGTAAATATTTTCTCATAGTTTATAAAATCGGGTATTGCCAATTTCAACGGTAAGCTTCTTTTGATCAACCCAATCGGGGAGATGGTTTAAGTCTTTTGAAAGGAAGTGATTTGCTCCCATTGTGGGATCTTTTACTTGATCTAGGATTATAGCTAACGCAGATTCGTAGCTATCTTGCCATGCATTATTTTCAAGAGAGTTATCTAGCGGTGGATTTGTAATCTTTTTGAAAACATCCTTATTTGGATCATTGAAAGGTTCATATTGTAATGGTTCAAGTATGACAGCATGAAATGTTTTACCCCACCTATTTTTACTATCTACAACTCTATTTCTAATTGCCCAGCCGACCCCAATTTTTGCTTCTTTTGATTCCCCTCCAGCTTCTCCGTAGATTGCTCTGGCTAAAATTATTACTTCGGTATCATCGTAAAAATTATTCGTCCATTTTGGATTCTCTATAGTTGGAATATCTTTTGGAAATGATAATTCCTTTCCAAAATCAAGAATAACTTTTTCTAGTGTTGGCATTCTATCTGCATCAACTTCAACGTAGTGCAATCCTTCTGACTGATTTATTGTGAATAATTGAGTTTCGGTTTTAGTAGGGGTAGATATAGATAAAAGAGATCCTACAAATCTCCAAAGAACGTGTTTTATTGTTGAGATAAGGCTTCCTTGAATTCTGTTATCTATTTTTATTTTCACGTCATCGCTATCTTTTTTACGTCGAGAGTATGTAAGACTAAGCGCAATAGATTTGAGAGGTAGATTATCTAAAACAAACGTTATCCATGGCCGACGGTCACCATCTTCTGCTTTTATTTTTGGATCAAATGTCAATCGTTCAACTGGGTTAAGAGTAAAAACTTGTAACCCATCAAAAGTTGCAATTCCAGGAGTTTTGTCTGTTTCTAAAAGAAGTGTATGGTTTTCGCCCTTCAAAAAAGTGAGAAAATAAACTGTTTTAGATAAATTATGTAACTTTCCTCCACTAAAAGCTGCTGGGGAATCGATAAGTGCACTTGATTGAAGTTTTGGAAATAATTTACCATCAATTTTTACTGTTAAATCCTCATCATCTGTCGTTTGATCTCCAAGTTGTTTTTCACTTTTTACTCGCGCTGTGATAATGATTAAATAGTAAGAAGAAAAACTATGAAATTTTATTTTTTCTTTCGTTTTTATTGCTCTGCTGTGTTCATCCTCAAAAACCAGTCGCATACCTCAGTTTATCAAGATTCTATAAAAAAATCTAGTCAATATATAAATCGATCTTTGAGGTCGTAAAAGAGTGTAAAATATTTGTATGAGTTAGTCATTTGCAATTGTGAATAATAGACTTGCCGAAATTTATTTTGAAAAAAAGAAAGACGGGCCTGTTTTTATTGGTCATTGTTATGTAGAAAAATCAGAATATAAAACTAAGTATGAAAATACTTGGATTGAAGAGGACGTCTCAAGATATAAGTTCATTTATAGAAAAGGAGAATATAAACTCAAAATTTAATTTTAGAGGGAATTCTTCAATATTTTCGCTGGGGAGCTAGGATTCCCTGCTAGTGACGGGTAAAGGAAGATTGGGAAAATTAGACCACCTTAGAATTTATTTGTATTTATAAACTTTTTCACTGTTTCTTCAAGAAACTTTTTTACTTCATCTGGCTCAATATTTCCTTCATTTTGATTAACAGGAATTATTTCGAAGTTTGTGATATCACCAAAATAAGTAAGCTGTTCTAAAAATAACTTGGCATTAAAAAGCGATCCGTATGCTTTTTCCGCTTTTTCAATAATATCCTCAAATATAATAACCTTCTTGTTTAGTAGACTATACAGATCAAAATAATCTCTATAAGCCCCTCTTCTACCTATAGTATAAGCTTTTTGTATTGCAATGCTTTCAGAGAGATAATATGTTAATTTATCCTCATTGCCTGTTTTGAAATATTCACTAAATGGATAATATATAAACGAAATCTTTGCAGTATCGCTTGTATATAAAGTAAGCTCATCAGATGTATCAACAGCTATGCTTTGAATAACAAGAATATTGCGTAGTTTTAAAGCAAAGTTCGGGGATATTTCTTCACTTGAAAAAAAATCAAAATCATATGATTTTCTATGATTTATTTGTAAAGCAAGAGCTGTCCCTCCAGCAAGAACAAAGTTGGAAATGTATGGCGTAAGTTTTGTCAATACATCCAATCTTTTGTTATCCAATATATCGAGATGTAGTTTTGAGATATTTTGATGCATCTATGGGATGCGGATAATTTAAAATAAATTTTGATATGAAATTAAGCGTTGATGGCCGATATATTTTTAATGGTTTTTCTATAAAAATATTGGTAAGAAGCTCTTTCCCAATAGTTTTCTGGAGTTGAAAAATATCGTGAAGCGTCCCTAATGCAAGCGTGTTATGAACAAGATCTGGTGAGTCATTAGGAACATTTTTGCTATACCAAACATATGGTGATTGCATTTATATAGTATAACATAGATGCAGTTTGGTTTGCAGGGGTTCCTCCATTTTCAATATTTGTCTTTAATGACTGTGCTGAAGAGCTAGGATTCTCCGCCGGAGGCGGATCTCCTCCAAAGGCGGATCAGTCTCTGGCTGAAGCTTTTGGCTGAGAACCTATTCCTTCATTGCTAATCTTAACAATTGCGCTGGGGAGCAAGGATTCGAACCTTGAGTCGCGCTGCTCCAAAGGCAGGCGTGTTACCGTTACACCACTCCCCAGCGCAATTGTTAAACTTTACTGTCTAAAAACTTTCTACCTTGACCACTCACCATTTTCCACCCCTATTCTACCAAAAATAGCCTGTAATTTGGCCTACAAAAAAGACGGCAAATGCATGCCGCCTATTTTTGCCCCTTTTATAGTAATTGTGCCCTTACACAATTAGCTCCACTTTACAATTTCTAACTCACCGTTTTCAATTTACTATCTTATGTATTCTTTTTTCCATTGATATATCTCGTATATACACCGCTTTTATTGCTGTCTGTTCATCATTTACCCAATTTCCAACAACATTCACTTTGTCACCCACTGTAATAAGTTCAGATACTGTTGATTGCGCACCAAACCGGCGCCTAAACATCGTTTCTCGAGTATCAATCTGATAGATTTTGTCGTCAACCATAACTGTAAGATTAGTTCCTAAAACCGTAGTAATAACACCAGTAATCTTTGCATTCCAATTCATATTTTTAAAGTTTTCCTTCATTGTAGAAATAAAGTCTGTATTCCCATCCCGCTGGCATGACCTCCCCATTGCAAAAGAGTTTTGGATCACGAGCGGAGAAAGAAAGAGCGCTGATACAAAAAATCCTGAAAAGATATATTTTCTCAACATATACTTTTATATATGCGCAGGTTATGAAAAAAGTTTCACTTTTTATTTGTGAGAAAATAATGAATTCCCGATGTTATACGGCGAATAAACTTCTCTCGTTGTTTGTATAGATGAATCCATAGAATAGCAACGATGAAAAAAATGAGTAATACAAAAATAATGAGAAGCTTTGGTGTCTCTTCGTAAATTGCCTGAAGAATGTACACGGGGTCTGATGAGATATTCGTAAAGAGGCCAAATGTTTCTTGTTCGACGAGACGTTCAAGAAGGGCAAGGGAGATAATGAAAAACGTCGTTATACTAATTAAGAAGATAACAATTTTTACTACCACATCAAATACCGTCCGGCTTGTTTCATAGACATAAATTTTATTCAAAATTTTTTCTTCAACGTTTTTCATTTTTCATTCGTAGACGGCGAATCGTCGTCTTAATCGTATTTACCGATGCCTTCATTCGTTTCGCAATTTCTTCATAAGTATACCCCGCGTAGAGGAGTTTGAGGATGTTTTTTGGTTTTGACGGAAGACCCTCAATAAAGTTCCGTAGGTCAAATGCATCATGTTTATCAACTTTTCCGATAGTTTCTTTAAGTGAAATCACATTCTTTTTAGATCGAAAATACATTTTCATTTCATTTTTTGCGATTTCGAGGAGGTAAGGACGAGCTTGCTTTTTCACATCAAAGGTATTGATGGCTTTATAAAATTTTACAAACGTATTTTGTACGATATCATCAACAATGAATGAGTCTTTCAATCGAATTTTCACAAACGTTGTGACGCCTTTGATATGCCGATTCATGAGAAGAGAAAAGTCGTCAATATATCCGTTCTTAACCCGTTCAATAATTTGTGCGTCAGTCATTTTCTCCATCTACTTATGATATACTACTTTCTATGAAATCAGGCACAGTTATGTTAATAGGACGCCCAAATGTGGGTAAGTCGACGCTCGTAAATAATATCATCGGACAAAAAGTAGCAATCACGTCACCCAAGCCCCAAACCACTCGTTTTGCAATCGAGGCTTTGTATGAAGATCCTCGTGGACAAATTATTTTTGTCGACACACCCGGGATTTTTAATAAAGCGACCGATGCACTTTCAAAAAAAATAAATAGCCAAACGCTTCAAACGCTTGGCGATAAAATCGACCTCGTCCTTTATATTGTGGATCCAACACGAAAACGAGATTTTGAGGAAGCTAAGGTTTTGGGAATTGTTCGAAAAATTGACAAACCTAAAATTTTAGTTGTAAATAAAGAGGACGAGGAGCAAAAGTATTTACCACAGTATAAGTTCTTGGAAAGTGAATTCGACTCTGTTGTTTCTGTCTCTGCATTAAAGAGGAAAAATATTAAGACACTTCTCGATACTATTTTTGAAAAACTTCCCGAGGGGGAAGCACTCATCGATAAAAAAGATTATATTTATCCTGCACTCAATATGGACAGTACTGTTTTTATCGCAGAACTTATCCGTGAAAAATTATTTTTACAACTTCGTCGCGAAGTGCCCTATACTGCAACTGTTGTTGTTGATGAAATAAAAGAAAGAAATGATAGTTTGACATATATTAGAGCGCGAATTTTAACAACAACTGATGTGTATAAGAAAATGATTATTGGAGCAGGAGGGAAGCGTATAAAAGAGTTTGGAAGTATGGCACGAGTTGAGCTCGAAGGCGCAACGGGACGGAAAATTTATCTTGATATAACAGTTGAGGTGGATAAACACTGGATGCAAACAATGGCATAAAATCCACTTGCTAATTACTATGCGTTTTGTTAAATTGTCCACATGAGTGAAAGTGACCGTCGTACCGCTCTTCTTATTTCAGGTGGAGGATCTACCGCACAAGCAGTTATTGAAGCGTGCCAAAGCGGAGAGCTCAGAGGAATAGTTCCTGTAGCTGTTATTGCTAGTTCGCCGACAGCTGGTGGCCTAGAAAAAGCGAGAGCTTTAGGAATCGAAACTCATGTTGTTGAAAGAGATCGAGCCTTGCCCAAAGAGGCTTTTGGTGATAAATTACTAGAGCTCCTGCAAAAACTTGACGTTGATTTGATTTCACAAAATGGTTGGATGCCACTAACTCCCGATCCCATTGTCGAAGAGTATGCGGGACGTATCATCAATCAACATCCTGGCCCGCTTGACCCTGGTAGAGGAATGGATTTTGGTGGTAAAGGTATGTATGGAGCAAGAGTTTTAGCAGCTCGACTAGCGTATGTTTGGGCTACTGGAACTGATGAGTCTTGGACTGAGGCCACAACTCATTTTGTAACCCCTCGATACGACGAAGGAGATCTTATTCGTGTTGCTCGACTAGATATTCCACAACTTGATAGACCAATGGCTATGGCTAGTATTGGTGTCGGGCTCTGGGGTCATTATACTAGTCTTCAACCACAACTTTTGCCTCTCGAACATGAAAATGTTATTGCCACACTAAACATGTTTGGATCAGGCGATGTTGAAGGCTACAGACGAGAAACCCCACTTGTACCAGCTGAGCATGAGATGACTTTAAATGATGCAAAAGCATTAGCAATACAAATTTTTCCTAATGGATAATCAATGACATACATCGAAAATATTTTAGTTGTTGGAAAAGGCGGTAGGGAACATGCACTTGGCGATAAGCTTGCTAAAGACAATCCTGGTACCAACCTTTTTTTTGCTCCGGGTAACGGCGGAACATCTGACATTGGTACTAATCTTGATATTGGGGTCGACGATTTTGATTCTATAACAGATTTCGCACGTGACAATGATGCATTTACTGTAGTGGGTCCAGACCAACCTATTGTTGACGGGCTTGGTGATGCATTACGAGAAGCTCATGTTCCGGTTTTTGCACCTACGGCAGCTGCTGCACGGCTGGAAGGTAGTAAAGTGTTCGCTGCCGAATTTAATGAACGTCATGGGATTCAACAACCAAGATTCTTTGTTGCAAGATCACTTTCTCAAGCAATTCAATATGTTCAATCGCATGATGCTTCCTCATACGTCATTAAAGCAGATGGACTAGCACTCGGAAAAGGGGTACATCTTCCTTCAAGTACTGTAGAAGCAACGAATTCTGTATATGAGATGATGCATAAAAATGATCGAACCGCCCATAAACCACTTCTTTTCCAGGAACGCCTAACTGGACGAGAAGTATCCATGTTTGCTTTTACCGACGGAACACATATAGTCCCACTTCTTCCATCCCAAGATCATAAACGAGCATTCGATCATGACATAGGTCCCAATACCGGAGGAATGGGAGCATATGCACCTGCGCCATTTATGTCAGCTGAAGATATCGATACATTTACATCAACAATTCTGCAAAAAACTGTTGATGGTATGAGAGAAGACGGGACACCATACAAAGGAGTTTTATATGTTGGCGGAATGATGACCGATCAGGGTCCACAGGTTTTGGAATATAATGCACGATTTGGAGATCCGGAAGCACAGCCATTACTTACACTCATGAGCTCAGAACTAGCTCCTGTAATGCTTGCGTGTATGGGCAATGGACTACGGCGACAACAAGTAAGATTTCGAAATGGTGCGGCAGCGTGTGTTGTCTTAGCATCAGAAGGATATCCTGATACACCAGAAACTGGTCAAGTCATTTATGGACTAGATCAAGTTGAAGATCCAAATATAACCGTTTTTCATGCAGGCACATCTAAAGTTGACGGAGATTATGTTGTAAGCGGTGGAAGGGTTTTAGGAATAAATGCATACGGTAGAACAGTGAAGGAGGCAATTCATCGCGCATATGCTGCTATTGGACCACGCGGAATTCACTTTGACGGAATGTTTTATCGCACAGACATTGGTCATCAGGTTGTTAGATAATCATTCTTAATCGGGAGAGGGTTTCTTCTTTCCCTAGAATCTCCATCGACTCATTTAATGGTGGAGAGATTTTTTTTCCCGTTATCGCTACTCTCATCGCCATAAAGTATTCGCTGTTTTTTATGCCCAGGTCAAGTGCTACTTTTTGCATTACTTCACCTATCTTTTCTGCTTTCCAATCAGAGACTTCAGTAAGAGCGCTTGATGTCTTCTCAAATAATTCTTTATATTTTGAGATTTCAATTTCGTATTCTTTTGGTGCTTCAAGAAAAAAATGAGCATATTCATCATATTCTTTTAATGTTTTTATTCGTTCTTGAATAAGCGGAAGTGTTCTCTCAATTAAATCTTCTGGATACTTGTCGCCAAAGAATTTATATATTTCCTCTTTCAATTTCCCTTTTTCCATTTTCCGAATATATTCCCCGTTCATCCAAGTTAGCTTTACTACATCAAAAATTGGTGCTGATGGATTAATGTCTTTCAAATCAAAAACCTGTATATATTCATCCAACGAGAAAATTTCTTTTTGATCCGGATGACTCCATGCCATAAGGGCCAGATAATTAAGTATCGCTTCTTTCAAATACCCTTCCTCTAAATACCACGAAACCCACACAGCTCCTTTTCGTTTAGAAATTTTTCCTTTTTCGGGGGTACGAAGGAGAGGAACATGTGCAAAAACAGGCAGCTCCCACTTAAGAAAATCATACAAAAGTACATGTTTGGGAACCGACGCCATCCATTCTTCCGCACGAATCACGTGCGAGATTTCCATTAAATGATCATCCACCACAACCCCTAAATGGTACGTTGGAAATCCATCTGATTTTAAAAGTACCTGATCATCAAGTGTTTCATTTTCGATTGTAATGGTTCCGCGAATAAGATCGGTATATGAAGTTTTCCCTTCAGGAATATGTAGTCGAATTACATGAGGAATTTTTTTTTCTAATTTCTCTGAAATTTCTTCTGCAGATAAATGTAAACAGTGTCGATCATATTTGGGCTGTTTTTTTTCTGTAATAGCAATTTGTCGAACTTCCTCCAGTCTCTCTTGTGTACAGAAACAATAATACGCATCCCCTTGCGAAACGAGTTGCAGTGCATATTTTTTATACAACTCAAGTCGTTCTGATTGAATATACGGTCCATAGGGACCACCTTTTATCATGTCTTCGTCTGGATCAAGTCCAAATGCATGAAGCGTTTTAAGAATCTGCTGCGCAGCTCCTTCTACCAATCTAGCTCTATCGGTATCTTCAATTCGGACAATAAATTTTCCGTTATTTTTTTTAGCGTATGCCCAGTTAATAAGCGCCGTATATAAATTGCCAATATGTAGGTCATTTCCCGTTGGTGACGGGGGAATTCTCGTGCGTACCATAATCAAGTTGAATTATAACACGATTTTAGCGTAGACTGAAAGACGAAGGAGGAATAGAAAATTGCTAAATTGTTAAATTGTTATGAGTTTGTCACTTCTTTCATATTATTTTCGTAAAGTAGCTCCATTTGTTATTATCGGAGTTCTCATTTTTATTGGTATTTTTGGGATTACACGAGTATTTTTTTCGGTAAAGAAGACCGTGACGACTCCATCAACAATTAATAAACAGTTTGGTGCACTTGCACCTCCTATCTTCAACCATAAAATTGGGTATCCGGCGGGAGCTACATTTGCACTCGACAATATTGAGGGTAGGCCAACAACTGCAACAGATGAGGCGAAAGTCTATTTTATTCCCCCCATTGCGACAAAATTTGGATACGCACAAAAAATATATTCTATGGCTAAAAATGCAGGATTTAATACAAAAAACGTCTCATATTTTCTAGATGGAACACATGCAATATTTGAAGACTCCTTGCAAAAGATTACGATCGATATTTCTTACTTTAACTTTGAATATAAATATGCGTACGAAAATCACCCCGAACTTTTTTTACGTCCATCAGCAATCGACGAAACAACAGTTAAAGAACGAGCCGCTGATTTTTTCCGACTCCTTGGAAAGTATCCAAATCAACTTTCACTGGGAACCCAAAATATCACGTATATGCATTACAACTCGGAAACAAAAGGACTTGACGTAGTGACAAATCCTAAATTGGCAAATGTTGTGGAAGTTGATTTTTTCCGAGCAGATATTCAAAACGGTGAACAAACGTATCCAGTTGTGAGTCCAAAATATTATACATCTGAAAACTATGTGGTGATGACGCTTGACATAGTCTCTCCCAAGATAATAAAAGCACAAATGCATTTCTTTGAGACTGACGATACAAATACCGGTGTTTATCCGCTTAAAACTGGGGATGAAGCATGGGCGCAGTTTCTAGCCAACAAAGGTACAATTGTGACGCCTGGTGGAGGAAGCTATCCGATAACAATTAAGAAAATGTTTCTTGCATACTATGAAACCGATGTCTACGAATCATATTTACAACCACTGTATGTCTTTTTAGGAGAAAATAATTTCGTCGCTTATGTGTCGGCCGTTAAGAATTAAAGAGAGAGATATCCCACCGCCTGCGTAATCCAATTTACAATCATCTCCGTATCTGCAAATCTATCAGCGCTTTTCATGATAACGATTAAGAATTCGTGACCATCATGTTTGTAAAAGGTGACGAGGTTTTCCCCCGCTTCTTCTGTATACCCCGTTTTGAGCCCTCCAATTCCAGCAATTTTACCAAGTAACTTATTTACATTTGTCAGATGATGAAAATGAATAAAGTCGACATCTGAAATCGTGATGTTCGGAGTTGAGACAATTGTTGAGAGAAGTTCGTTTTGCAAAAGTTTTCGACCAGCAAGTGATAAGTCAAACGGGGTAGTGTACTGGTTATTATTATCAAGCCCTGCTGAATTTTCAAAATGTGTGTCTTTCATGCCTATTGCTTGAGCTTTTTCATTCATACGCGCTACAAATGCACTTCTTCCCCCAGAATAATTGTCTGCAATAACAAATGCTACATCATTCCCGGAGTGAACAAGAAGTCCATACAAGAGCTCTTGCACACGAATCCGCTCGCCGGGAACAACTCCCACAACTTGGCCTTCCGTAATGACATGACTAACCGTCAATACTTGTGTTGGTTTATACACATCAAGCGCAACAAGTGCGGTCATTATTTTTGCAGTTGAAGCCGGGAAAAAACGCACATGTTCATTCTTACTAAATACCGGAGTAGCTGAATCAGTATCGACGATATAGGCGCCTTGGGCTGTAATAATTGGTTTACTTCCTGCATTTTTTACAAATGGAATTGGCGGCATTTTGAGCTTTGCAATTTTTTCTGTTGCGGCAAAAAGGCCTCGATTATAGCTAAAAAAATGAGAATAGTATCCATCTCCCATATAAAAAAAGAAGAGTGTTGCAAATAGAGCGATTAAGAAGATATGTCTGAAATAAATTTTTGTAGGAGTCTTACTACTTTTTTTCTTTTCTGCTGTGTCCATGGTTAAATGTCGGTAAATGTACGTCTACCCGTTCCATATCTCGAGGGAAAAGAGAGGCTTCTCGAACATTACTTAAATTGAGTAATTTCATTGTTATTCGTTCAAGCCCAAAAGAAAATCCACCATGTGGAGGCATTCCATATTTAAATGCTTGTAGATACATATGAAAATCGTCAGGATTCATTCCCTTCTTTTTAAGAATATCGACAAGCTCTTGATAATCATCAATTCGTTGACTTCCACTTAGTATTTCTATTCCTCGGAAAAGTAAATCATAACTTAACGAGTATGTAGGATCTTTGGGATTTGGTTTTGAATAAAATGCTCGCTTTTCTGTAGGAAAGTGCGTAATGGTAACAAGGTCTGAAGCATGCGTCTCAAGTGCCCAAATTGAAATTTCTTTTTCATCTTCAGGTTCAAGATCAGGCTCATGACGATTATCACGACCTGTTCGTTTAAAAATAATTTCTTGTGCTTCTCGTAGTGTAAGACGAGGTACTTTCGCACTTAGTTTTGGAGGAACAACATTAAACTGTTCAAAGATTTCTGGATGCATTTTGGAAACATGTTCGAGCGTTTTCTTTCCTACTTCTTCAAGCGCATCTAAAAGTTCATCAAATTCAATAAATCCAAATTCACAATCAAGTTGTGTTGCTTCCGAAAGATGGCGAGTTGTCATTGAGGGTTCTGCTCGATATGCATGAGAAATTAGATACACTCGTTCAAAAACAGGGACCATAATTTGTTTGTATAGTTGGGGACTTTGGATAAGAAATGCCTTGTAATCGTAATAATCTACATTAAATACTTCAGCTCCACCTTCCGTTGAGGAAAAAGAGATTGTGGGAACAAATACTTCAACGCAACCAAGCTCTTGGGCGGCTTTGCGAAATCCAGCCATAACTGCTTCTTGGACGAGGAAAATTGAGCGAACTTTTGGATGGCGCAAGGTTAGCGCACGATAATCAAGTAAGACTGGCAACGTTACATCAAGCTCTTCTTTTCCAAAATCAAACGGAAGCGTTTGGGCTTTCGAGAGAACTTTATATTCGGCGCATTCTATCTCTATTTTTCCTGTTTTCACTTTCTCGTTGATCATATGCGCCGGTCGCTCTTTGACAACTCCGGTGATACATACAACGTCTTCGGGAGCAAGGGAGGAAAGTGAGGATTCACCAACGATCTGCACAATCCCACTTCGATCTCGAAGATCGACGAAGACTACTTTTTTATGATCCCGAATTGTATTGACCCAACCACAAACTTGCACCTCATCTCCAACTTTACTTACAATTTCTTCTATAAAAAGTTTTTTCATGCGCCCTCATTATACCAAAACTTTTCCCATTCCTTTCAGCTTCTCCCTCCCTCCCCACCGATCGATTTCAAGCTTGTACACAACCTCAACCATATCTCCTTTTTTGAGATTTTCTTCCCGCGCGCCTTCTCCAAAAAAAACAAATTCTACCGGAAGACTTTTTTCACCGGTTAAATAGAGTTTGAGGTGATCCTTGGTTTTTCCTATGCGTTGTACATCGAGTATTTGACCTTGCGTGAAAAAGGTCGGGGCAGGATTTCCAATTCCAAATGGCGCACATTTTTCAATTTCATGCGCAAGTGCGAGCGTGTTCGATTCGAATGGAATGGCGAGATCGACAATGGTTGTCTTGACAAGTTGTTCATCGGTGAGGAGTTGCGCTCCCCGATCTTCGATGAGCGATTGTAGAGTTTTCACATTTTCACTCGGCATACTAAATCCAGCCGCCGCCGCATGTCCTCCAACACTTAAAAGTTGATCGGAGAATTCGCGCAGAAAAGTGGTGATGTTAAATCCGGAAATCGAGCGAGCAGAAGCTTTAGATTGTCCGTCAGAGATGGTAATGACGATTGCCGGCCGTGCAAACTTTTCTACCAATTTTGATGCAATAAGCCCAATTATTCCTTCATTCCAACTATGACTAGTTACTACTATAATTTTTTGTTTTGTATTAACAAGCTCTATCGCTTCCTCAACCGCGCCCTCCACCATTTGCTGACGGGTTCGATTCACCTCCCCAGATTTTTTGGCAAGAGCGGCCGCTCGGAGTTCTTGGGAAGTACATAGAAGTCGGAGCGCATCGACAGCTTGTTCTAGACGTCCAAATGCATTAATTCGAGGAGCAATTACGAAACCAACTTCATACGGACTGATTTCTTGTCCCGCAATTCCAGCATCTAGAAGTAAATGAGTGAGTCCAATTCGCTTAGTTTTTGAAAGTGCTTTCAGTCCATGAAAAACAACCGCGCGGGCGGGGCCCATAAGAGGTACTAGATCTGCAATAATTCCAATTGTTGCGAATGCTAGATAATCACCGTCAAAATTAGTAGATAGTAGTTGGTAGTTAGTAGTTAGGGGCTTAAGATTCTCAAAAAGCTCTCGCGCGAAAAAATATGCTACTCCACTTCCGGAAAGCTTATCTGTATGAAAGATTGCAAGTGCGCTTTTTGGATCTTCATCGGCTTTTGAATGATGATCAGTGATAATGACTGGAATTCCCAAACTTTTCGCATAGTCAATCTGCGTATGTCCCATAATCCCGTGGTCGACGCTGATAATTAGGCCGGGATCATACTTTTCGCGAACAAGGTCGAGCCCAACTTTTGAAAACCCGTACCCTTCAGTACGCCGATCAGGAACGTGGGCTGTGGCATCAAATCCCAAAAGGTGAAGTGTTTCCCACAGAATTGCGCCACCTGTTATTCCATCAGCATCATAATCGCAATAAACGACGATTTTTTTATTTTGTTTTTTAACTTCTTCAAGTATTTTGAGTGATGTAGCGAGATTTTTCTTAAACTCACGTCTTTTGAAAAAGGAAGCAAACTCAATTGTTTTTGGATGAGGAGGTGAAAAGAAATCAACATCTGTATCAAGACCCCGGTCGGCAAGAATATACGAAATAATTTCTTTGGGTGTGAGTTTTTCAGTGATCGTACGCTTAATATCAAGCTTCATATTATTTATTGTCATTCTCGCGAATGCGGGAATCTATTATAGTACAATAATCCGTATGAAATCACCACTTGTCTTACCAAAGATTGTTCAGGATTTTATTGAAACCTTTGAAAAAAACGGGTTCGAGGTGTACGTGGTTGGCGGGGCTGTACGAGATCTTATTTTAGGAAAAGAAATAACAAACTGGGATTTTACGACCAGTGCGGGCGTGGAAGAAATTCAAAAATTATTCCCTGATCATTTTTATAACAATGATTATGGAACAGTAACAGTAAAAAAAGAGAGTTTTCTTTTTGAAATTACACCTTATCGAAAAGAAAGCGATTATGCTGACCTTCGCCATCCGGGAAAAATTGAATGGGCAAAAACGATTGAGGAGGATCTGGCTCGGCGTGATTTTACGATCAATGCTATTGCCTACGATAGGAAAAAAGTCATCGATCCATATGATGGACAGGGAGACATTGAGAAAAAGATTGTAAAAGCGGTCGGTGACGCTGATAAGCGATTTAACGAAGATGCGCTTCGGCTCCTTCGCGCAGTCCGTATTGCTACTCAACTTGGATTTACTATTGAGGACGCGACAATGACTTCGATCAAAAAAAATGCTGAACTAATACTTAAAATCTCGCAAGAACGAATTCGGGACGAACTTTTTAAAATTATTGCATCAACCCGCGGGTCAGACGGAATTTTTCTTTTGAGAGATACTGGACTCCTCAAACACGTCCTCCCCGAAGTTGAAGCATGTTTTGGTGTTGATCAGGTCAGCCCGGGCAGACATCATACCGTTGACGTTGGTACACATTTGGTGGAAGCGCTTCGACTTTGTCCATCAAGCGATACAATAACTCGTTTTGCAACACTTCTGCATGATATTGGAAAAACTCCCACATTTCGAAAAGATGAAACAACTCAAATGATTACTTTTTACAATCATGAAATCGTTGGTGCAAAAATGGCGCGCGAAATCGCAGATCGTCTGCGTCTTTCCAAAAAAGATCGGGAAAAATTAGTTACGCTTGTTCGGTTCCATATGTTCACGGTTTCTGAAAATCAAACAGATAGCGCGATTCGCCGGTTTATTCGAAATGTTGGAAAAGAATATATGTACGACGCGCTTGATTTGCGCGTTGCAGACCGGTTGGGAAGCGGGGCAAAGTTAACGTCGTGGAGAACCGAGCTTTTCAAAAAACGACTTGAAGAGGTGCAACACGAACCATTTTCGGTAAAAGACCTCAAAATTGACGGAAACGATGTGATGAAAACGCTCGGTCTCAAACCTAGCCCGAAAATCGGCGAAATTCTCCAGAAACTGTTTGATGAGGTTGTGGGTGAAGAGGTAAAGAATGAGAAAAAGGAACTTTTACAAAAGCTTTCCGAACTTAAATAACATCTCCTGGCTCTTTTCGGATGATTTTCAACTTATCAAATTCCTTATCGTACGAAATAATTGCCCATTCTTTTTTCTGAACCTGGGGAATTGAGGCAAGTAAGCAATCTACAAATTTGATATTGTTGGTATTGTATAAATCTAAGGCCTCTATAGTTCCATAACCATCGATAACCTTAAGTCCATTAGTTGTTACCATGTCTCGAACAACTGTAACAACTTCACTTTTATTGACTCTGTAAAATGACTCTAAAGTCCAAACAACTTCTGCAACAACCATTGTTGTTGTTATTGCATCAACTATTCCTGATTTTATTGCTTCTATTAGTTCTACACATTCCTTAAATGATTTTTCATTGTCTCTAGTTAGGATCCTTAGAAAGATATTGGTATCAATAAGATATTTCATACCCGTTTATACCTTTTTTCGAATGCTTCACGAGCTTCTAGTACTGACTTACCTCTTGTTATGGGAAATTTACCAGCATATGAGAGAAAGTCTCCAACAGGACTAACCTTTAAATGATCCTTTTTTAAATCAAATTTAACCTTCCCATATTTTTTAATTCCTAATTTGTCTCTCAACGCTTGTGGTAGAGTTATCTGTCCTTTTTGAGTTACTGTTGCTTGATATTGCATACGTATTATTTATTTGAAATTGGTAATACTTTCATTATAAGTATTACTTTTTCATTTGTCAATACCCTACTTTTTCCACCAACATCCAGTCAATCAAATTTTTCATACTTGTATCATTGTGCTTTGTAACCAATCCTCGATAGCTTCCACTGTTTTCCAAATTAAGATACGTTAGTATTCTTTTCCGTAGCCGTTTTTGCAATCTCCGCATATTCGGATATATATCACAGCCTAAAAAATGTAACCCACTTGCTACTGGAATAATCAAGCTATTTTTATTATTTATCGTAAGTTTCAAAATATTATTGATAAAAAAAGTTATCAGAATCTCATATTCTTTAGCAATTTGACTATTCTCTGCCACCACTAAAAAATCGTCCCCATATCGAAGGTACCCTAAAGGTTTTACCGTATGTTCAACAAATCGATCTAGTTCGTTAAGATAAATATTGGCAAAAATCTGGCTGGTAAGATTACCGATTGGCATCCCGGTACCTTTTTCCTTGACATAGTAACTATCAACAATCCTGTCTATTATTTTTAATGCACCGCGATCAAATACCTTTCTTCTTACTGTATTTTTCAGTATTTTATGATCTACTGTATCAAAAAATTTAGTTATATCAGACCTCCAAACATACCCGTATCGATATTTTCCTAATAAATATTGTGTTCGTTCAATTGCTCTCAAAAGTCCTTTTCCTTTGCGACATGACCACACATCGTAGATAAAAGATTTATCAAAAAGAGCGGTCAAGTATTCGTTTACTAATCTATGAACAATCCTGTCCAGAATTGGAGCTACTGAAATGGTTCTTTTTTTCTTATCAGTAACTTGAAATGTTCGATATAATCCATGTTTGTAGGTGCCTGTTACTAAATCATGGTGTACTTGTGAAAGATTTTCCTCAAGATTATAAGTAAAAATATCCATTTCCGTAGTTCTTTTTTTCCCACGTTGAAATGCCTGCCAGGAAAGCCAAATCTGTGATAAACTTACGTCCATGGATGCAACAACTCTTCCAGTTATAATGCTGTTATTTGATGTCTATAAACAAGTTACTACAATCAGTGTAAAATTACCTAAAAGATGGAATTATGGTCTGGGAATTAGTATTGAGAAAAGTGTTCTTGAATGTCTTGAATATCTCGTTATGGCTAAAAACGCCCCGAAGCAGTTAAAATCAGCGTATCTTATTAAAGCAAGTGCTCATTTGGAAATGATACGGTTCAAACTGCGCTTAATTCTCGAAAATAAACTTGCCAACGAAACCATAATTTTTCAAACACAGGCAAACATTGCCGAAGCTGGACGAATGCTTGGCGGGTGGCTCAAATCGACACAAAGTACCTAAACCTCTCACCGTGGGGGCAGTACCCCAATTACCATTCTGGTTATCAGGATTGTCTGCATTCAACTTCAACTGCCTATTGTCACGATTCCAGTTACCATTCGGCACGTTGCCCGTAGTATGACCCAATGCAATCTTTGTACATAAAAGGTCGCAACCTTTTCGACATGATCCCGCTTTGCGGGAAGGAAACACTGGGCTCATCGGTGAGAGGTTCTAGGATTTTGACCTAAAGAACCATACGGTAGCCCTGCCAAAGGCAGAGATGCTATTCACCGTGGTATAAAGTATAGAAAAAAAACAAAGATAAAAAAAGAAGAAAAGAAAAAGATCAAACACCAATGAGTCTCACCGTGGGGGCAGTACCCCAAAGACCAAACTGGCTACCAGGAGTGCCTGCATTCAACTCCAACTGCCTAATGCCACGAAACCAGTAACCATCCGGCACGAAGCCCGTTTGTGGATCAACATTACCTATAAGCCATACTGCGCTTTGCTGATTCCACTCATATGAGACTTGTCCTGTTTCATGAAGGTGAACAGCAAAATCGGTGAGAAAATCTTCGATTGTTCTGCCTGTTTCGCCTGCATACATCGGACCACTAAGTGTTGTGAGATAATCGCGTGGAGTTGCATTGGTTGCCAGTTGTGTTCTTCCTCCAACCGTTTGTGCTTGATGTGGTTGAGGTAATATAACTGTTGGTTCATCAAATCGAATACTCCAGCCAGGAACAGCACAAATTCTTGGATCAGTTAGTATTGTTTTTCTGGTTCGTCCACCATGATCGTCAGTAAAACGTTCGGGGAAATATCTCAAACCTTGCTTAGTAAGAACCCCACGAATTCCATCCCATATCCAGATAGGGTCGGTCGTGTTGACCGCGGCAGGGTGGTCGGCTTCATTTTCATCTCGTTTGGAGAGAAGTAGGGTGTTTGCCTTTGATCGTGCTATTATAACAATAGCTTCAGTCTTTTTGAGGAGATGTGTGGTTGGAGCGGCAAATGGGGTTAGATCAAGTCTTGAGAATCCTTGAGCAGTTTTTCGTTCTGCTAACTCTTGATTTTGCTCGCTACGAAGTATGTTGACAAATTGCTCTCGGGTTGGAATTGGGTATCTTTTTACAAAACTATGTTCAGTAATTCCAGTTTCTGCAAGAGATGCAACTCGGGTTTCAAATTGATGCACCAGCGCTTCTTCGCGTTGTTCGGGAGACAAGACAGGTTCTGTAGTTGAAACATACACAACCTGTTCTTCCCATGGAAGGTCTTTCACAAGACCCCCTTCTTTGGCAGCTAGAAAGGTTTTGAGCGTACCTTCAAGAAATTGTGCACCGATTTCATTACCATCCTCTCTATGCGCCTCAATCGCCCGCATATGTTCACGTTCCATTGCCATATTCTTCCTATTATAACAGTCTTTTTTGGGTTGTCAACTTAATTTTCCGCTCCTCCCCAATCATCGTCTCCGAACCATGTCCTGGATAGACTATTGTATCTTGCGGAAGTTTGAAAAGTGTTTGAAGTGATTGGAAAAGAAAATCTTTATCGCTGTACGAGTGATCGTATGCACCGATTCCATCTTTAAAGAGAGTATCTCCAGTAAAAACCGCGTTTTCTTCTGGAAAATAAAATGAGCAGGAGCCGGGGGTGTGGCCGGGAGTGGGGATCACACGTAACTCGAAACATGTAACATGTAACACGCCAGGATTTAGAAAGGAGATATTCTCTGGAGGAACAATTGGTGGAGTAAATCCCAGAAAATGTTTTGCTGTTTCACCCATTCTTTTAACCAAGAAAAGATCGTCTTTGTGCATCATGAGAGGAAGGTTGAAAGAAAGAGAAAGCTCACCTGCGGCCATAATGTGATCGAAGTGTCCATGTGTGGCTAGTATTCCAACTGGAGTGAGCGCTTCTCGAAGAATTATTTCAGAGATAAATTCTACACTATCTGCCGGATCAATGATCAGACATTCTTTGTCTTCAATTAAAAGATAACAATTTGTCTGCAACTCCCCGAGCGAATATCTCCGTATTTGCATCCTTTCATTCTATCATTCTCTCCCCATCTACTCCTCCCCTCCTCCCGCTCTCCCTATCCCCCCATCACCTCCTCTTCTCCTCTCTATTTCGCCCCTTGCTTTCCCACAAAAGTAGTATCATAAAAGTATCTTAAGTATGAAGGGAGGTGATATATATGTATAATGTAAATTATCTTCATATCCTTGTAGCCGCAGTTGTCGCAATGATCGCTGGATATTTATGGTACTCTCCATACTTATTTGGGAACCAATGGGCAAAGCTTTCTGGTATGAAAATGGACGGCGGCTCAAAGCAAGATATGCAAAAGACGTATGGGATATCATATCTTTTAGCCGTTGTGACAGCATATATGATGAGCTACTTTATCGGCTATTTACAGGTAACGACATTTATGGGGGCAGTACAGCTGGCATTTATGCTATGGCTTGGATTTGCAATGCCGCCTATGGCGACCAATTATCTATTTAAGAAAACTTCACAACAGTTGTTTTTTTTGGAAACCGGGCACGTTTTATTCGCAATGGTAGCAATCGCAGTAACGCTCGTTTTGTGGGTCTAGAAGATTTATTTCTCCACAATCTCGACCGTAGTAACAACGGTTGGGGTTGTTGGTGTTGATCCTTCCCCGTTTGGTCCGGCTTCAACTTTGGAATTCGCAATCTTATCTACAACAGCAAGTCCCGCAGAAACTTTTCCGAAGATGACATAATTTTTTTGAATTTGATTTTTCTGATGCATGATGAAAAATTGACTTCCGTTTGTGTTTGGCCCTGCATTTGCCATCGCAACCGTTCCTCGATCATACTCCCCATCAAACTTTTCATCGTCAAATTTGTATCCTGGTCCACCAGTGCCATCTCCTTTTGGATCCCCACCCTGAATCATAAATCCTTTAATGACACGGTGAAAAATGGTTTTGTTATAGAATTTTTTGTTTGCAAGCGTGACAAAGTTATTAACAGTAATGGGAGTTTTGTCAGTAAACAGGTCAATAGTAATGGTTCCTGCTGATGTTTTCAGGATTGCCTGATATGTTTTTGTTTTGTCAATTGTCATAATTGGCGTTGGTTGTGATTCTAAAGGATTTGTTACCTCTCGTGTACTAGTTGGGCTTGTTATTCCAGATTGTTTCGTAGATGTTCCCGCTTTGGACAAAAACAGGTATCCTACGATAAAAATGATAATAATTACCCCTATGATAACGGTTGATTCTTTCTGCATATTCGTGCCTAACAAACGATATTTTATCACAAAATGATGCATATATGCACTAGACATTATTCAACGAGCTCTTTATAATGACCTGCATATGGAAAATTCAACACCGTGTCCCAAATGCGGGTCACCACTTTCGGAGGTTATTGAAACAAAAAGCGGCAAACAGCTACGTCGCTGTACTGCAGGCTCGTGGAATGCGCAGACCAAAATGGTCGATGGGTGCGATTATGTTCTCTGGATTACCCCAGAACCCAAAGAACTAGATGAGAAATGCCCTAAATGTGGGTCTCCACTTATATTAATGGTTACTCGATTCGGAAAAAAGATGAAAAAATGCTCGACAAACACGTGGGATCCCCAGACAAAAACGGCGTCAGGGTGCGACTATGTCGAATTCTTGGGAACGAAAGTTGAGGAACTTGATGAAGATTGCCCAGAATGTGGAGAGAAGCTCTTGCTTAAAACAGTTGCATCGGGCAAACAAATGAAAGTTTGTTCAACGAGTAAATGGGATCCAAAGACTAAAGAAACAAGTGGATGCACTTATATCGAATGGCAACCGAATTAGAGAATTGAGCTCTGCTCATCCTCATCAGAGCTTTCCCCTGATTCAAGGGATAAGCTTTTGAGTTCGGGAAGCGAGGCTCCAACAATTCCTTGTAAATCGCCATACATCCCGTGTGTGTGATCAAGTACTTTTCGTATCTCTTTTTCTTGTCTGCCCCATTTGGCCGCAAACCATCGCTTTTCTCGTTCCATTTCAGCCTGTAAATTGCTAAATGCTTCAACGATCGCCTCAACCCGGTGTTTAAATTCCGTTCCAATTAAATACTCATAGACAACCTCCATTTTCCCACTTTTTCCTTCTTTGGTTTGTTTTTCATGATGTAAACTAATCAAATTAAAACGCAATGCAAATGCAAGCGGAACTACAAACTGCCAACTTGTCACCCACACTCCTTCCCGATACGTAAATGAGTCGAGCCATTCGGGTTTATTGATCGTCACAAGAACCGCAAGTTCAGACTTTGCCGTCCGTTGATCCCCTTTCAACTTGGAAATCCATCCTTGTTGCCACTGTGCATTTTTTGATTCCCACAAAATTACTCCACAACTACGTCCGAGTTTATCGATAATTTCGTGTGTCGTGTCAGCCCCCCGTTCTCCTTTTTTAACTTCATAAATTTTGTCACTTGGAAACTCATTTTTTAAAATCCGCTCAAGCTCAAGTTCCAGAACCTCTCCTTGTGTTTGTTGGGAGCCTTGTTGCATTTTATTCTTTAATTCTTCTATTTGAATAAGCGCATCGGAAAGTTTTTTATTTTTTTCTAAATCTTTCAGTTCATGTTCTGCCTCTGTTTTTTTTCGAATTTCAACCCGAATTTTTTCTTCCTCATTGAGCAATCTCTGCTTCATCTCAATTTCACGCTCTTCATCCTTTCTTCGAAGCGCGCGCATTTCTTCAAGAAGTTTGTCAAGTTTTTCTGTCAGACTCTTATTTCTTTCTTTTTCTTCAGCAATTTCAGCAGACAAACTCTTTGTTTGGGTTTCAAATTGGGCAGAAGCTTTCTTTTGCGCTTCCTCAAGTAGTGCGCTTCGAGTTTCCGAAACAATCTCTTCGCGCATTTGATGAGAAAGCGCTTCAGAAAGCTCTATTTCATGCTTGCAATGTGGACAGGTGATGGTATTAGTGGACATGAGTGGGATTATTATATAATACCAGTATGTCAGATGGAGACGAAGAACAATCTACACGTACATTTAGAGTCGATGGCGACCATAGCAACCGCAAAACAAAATGATGGTTTTATGACTCGTCATGCTGAACTTGTTTCAGCATCCCAACAGTGAGATCTCGAAATAAATTTGGGATGACAAATAAAACAATTTGAATTGCGCTAGCTATAGGTGCTAGTTAGAGTACGGGAAAACGGCCCAGACAGCCGTGTTTATTCGCCTAACTGTTGGTTAGACGCATGACCAGAATGTTATCAGATTGCATAGAAGAAAGTCAAGGAGTTTGCAATGCCACCTCCACGATACGAAGGGCAACCATTAGCGAGGGACCAAACACAACAAGCGCAATGGCCAGCCACACCTGCATCAACGGATAGCGGCGCTTGACCAGACGGACAGCGATAGCTGATGCGACTAGATATGGTATGACGAAGCCCGCGAAGCATCCCGCATACCCCTTAATGCAGTCAGCTCGGAAGAAGTAGTAATAGACTCCGATAAGATATGATACCGGCAAAATAACGAGCTCCATCAAAAGTATAAATGCGTAAGGTAGAAGCCTTTGCAGACGACCGATGGGTAGTACTTGTGGGGGCTCGGTCATGCATTAGAGTGTACTCCTGGCAAGATTCGCTTGTCAACACAATTTTACACAGAGAATTTGTCTCTGTCGCATCTCAACCAATTACTACTCCAACTCCTTAAATAGTAACACTTCGATTATTCGAATAATCGAAGTGTCTTATTTTGCATTTACAAACTCACTCTCGTCGATTCCGGCTTGTTTAATGATATTTCGTAGTGTACCAGCTTTTACTTCTTTATGATGGGGAACCACACATGTTTTTCTTGTTTGTTCGTTCCACCATATTTCATGACTTCCTCCGGTTGCCCTTCTGAATGCAAATCCAAGTTTACGAAGTTTTTTAATAACGATCCGATACGGTAATGGTTTAACCGATGGCATATTGGTCAGAAGACACAATTAAGGGGAAGGTTAGTTTCAAGGCACGAGCTGATTTTTGAGAAGTCTTTTTTAACTTTAAAGGTATTTTCATTCCTTCTTCTTCATATAACTCTATGAGCGAAGATGCTACATATGAAACCTCATTTATTACTTCTTCTATCATATCTCCTTGGGCGTAGCAATCCTTCCATTGAGAACAATAGGCAGTAAAACCCCCGCCAGTCTCTTTCTGTATTACGATTGGAAGTTCATATTCTTTAATGGTGAGTGTTTTATTATTATTCATATACGGGGAAATTATACACCATTTTTTAATACTTCAATCTGTGTTTTTGTAAGGATACAATATTTTCCAGGCATGATGTGTAGTTCATCAAGCGAAAGCCCACCAATTTTGTGACGAATAAGTCGAATAACGGTAATTCCTACTTTTTGGAGAGTGCGACGAATTTGGCGCCGTTTTCCTTCAGAGATACCAATATGAAGTACCACTCGCCCTGGAGAAAAACTTAAAATCTTAATTTGCGCTTCTTGAGTTCTTCCTTCAGGTAGAAGAATCCCTTCTCGAACCCGGTCAAGTTTGTGTTCAAGTTGATACTTTTCTATAGTTCGTGCACATTCACCAATCACTTCGTATTCCTTCATGACGTGCGTTTTGGGATGGGTAAGTGAGTAGGCAAGGTCGCCATCGTTGGTGAGTAGTAATAACCCTTCAGAATCGGCGTCAAGGCGTCCAACGGGAAATACTCGAGGAGTAGGAGGAACAAGCGTGGTAACTACTTTTTTTGAGGTTGGGTCGGCGGCTGAAGAAATGTATCCTGCTGGCTTATTCAACGCATAAACAATTGTTTCTGTTGGCGTACTAATTTTCTGCCATTTCCCATCATTAACTTCAACACTATCGGAGTTTGTGACCGTGTCACCAAGTTTCCCTGTTTTTCCATTTACTTTTACCTTTCCAGCAGTAATGAGCAAATCGGCGGCCCGGCGCGAGCAAATTCCACAAAGGGCTATGTATCGGTTCAAACGCATGAGTTCAAGTATACCATTTTTACTTCACTTTTCGCCTCGATTCCAAAAACACTAAGAAAGGAGTTGCAACAAATGGGGATGAATACATGCCAGTTATGGTACCAATGAGGAGCGCTACCGCAAAAAAACGTATTGATGAACCTCCAAAGATCATAAGGGGAACGAGCATCAAAATGATGGTGAGCGAATTATTGACTGATCGCACTACCGTTTCAGTAAATGCCTTATTTGCCATTATTGTAAGCGGAAGAGAGGAATATTTCTCATGTTCACGAATTTTGTCAAAAACGACAATGGTGTCATGCACCGAGAATGATAGTGTAGTAAGGAGGGCTGTAACAAAAAGCGTATCCATTTCCGCACCAAAAAAGTGGGAAATGATCGAATAACATCCCACAACAACCAAAAAGTCGTGAAACATTGCCACAACTGCCGCAACTCCATAATTCATTCGTTTGAAAGCAAATGTTAAATAAAGGAGAATACCAATAATCGCAACAAATGATGCGGCAAGCGTTTTGCGCATCACCTCTACTCCCAAAGTCGGTCCAACCGTTTCAAAGCGCAGTAATTTGATCTTTACTCCCAATTTTTTTTCGAGATCTTTTCGAACTAAGGCTTCTTTTTCGTCGCTGATTAACTTTGTCCTAATGAGAATTCTCGTAGGTGACTGACGAGACTCATCAACAATTGACAATGAATTTTTCACTAATATATTTACTACTTCACCTTCCGAAACTGGTTTATTAAATGAATAGTCAAGGATTGCGCCTCCAGTAAAATCAATAGAAAGTTTAGGTCCATACATAAAAAGGGACGTCATACCCACAGAAATAACTAGTATGGAAATGAATGCGTATAGTTTGGTGTATTTTAAAAAGTTAATCATAGTTATTTTCCTCTATAAAACATATCAATAAGCCGGCGGGTTATAAAAACTCCGGTAAACAAACTTGTCAATACTCCGATTCCAAGGGTCAATGCAAATCCACGGATAAGTCCAAATTGGGGAAAAAAGCTCCAATTCAACGGATTGAATAATACAAATGCTACTAAAAGTGTAGTGAAATTTGCATCTTTTATGGCATGAATTGCCCGACCAAATCCCACATTTATTGCACTTTTCAGATCATTTCCTTTGCGTCGTTCTTCCTTTATGCGTTCAAAAATTAAGATATTTGAGTCGACAGCCATCCCAATGGAAAGGATAAATCCGGCAATTCCTGGAAGCGTTAAGGTAACTGGGATTGTACGGAACAAAGCAAAATTGATGAGTCCATAGATAATAAGTGCACAAACAGCAATAATTCCAAGTCGACCATAATAAAGAACCATAAAGGCAACTACACCCAAAAGACCAATAATACCGGCAATCATACTTTTACGTATATGCTCTGCCCCCAGCGTGGGTCCTATATTTCGCTGTTCAATTAAATTGATTGAGACAGGAAGCGCGCCAGAATTTATTGCAACTGAAAGTTTTTTAGCTTCATCAATAGTAAATTGTCCTGTTATTATTCCTTGTCCATCAAGAATAGGCGTTTCAACAACTGGTGGACTTGTTATTGGATATCCATCTATGAAAATACCAATCTTATGTCCAACACTGCGCTGTGTTAAAGCCGCAAAAAGCTTTGTCCCTTCTGTATTAAATTCAAGCCCCACTGCTGGCTTCCCCGTATCATCATATTGAATAGTTGAACGCTTTATATGTTTTCCCGTAAGTCCAGTTTTTTTAGTAACTTTCATGAAATCTGGTGTTCCTGTCGCAAACTTTGTATCCGGTGGAAGTTCTTCGGTAAACTCAAGTCGTGCCGTTTGTCCAATAAGCGCAATTGCTTGAGAAATATCCTCATTTCCAGGCAAATCAACAATTATGCGATAGTTATTTTCAGACTTTAGTGTTTGGACGCTTGGTTCAGAAACACCAAAAAAATTGACTCGTCGGTCGATAATATCGCGCGCTGATTCAAGTGCATCATTTCGATCAGCTTTTTTAATATCAGCCATATCTGCCTCAAAAACCAGATGACTCCCTCCCTTTAAATCAAGTCCCAAATGTGTCTTAAAGTCTTTGTTTATTGCTATCTTTCCAAGTGAAAAATGGATACTAAGTGGATTAATATGTGTAGTAACTTTAATCGGACCATAGTTTATTTTAAGTGGCACATTTTCCGGGAGATCAATAGCGATTACAAGCGCCAACAAGAAAAACAGTAGGATGATAAAACGGAGATTTTTCATACGACAAGATCTGATTCATTTCCAATTAACATGATTTTTGGCTCTTTTAAGAATTGCCAAATAAATGGATCATTATTCTTTTTACGAAATTTAAATTCCTCTTCTGTCATTGTTGAATAATTAATTTCAAAGCCTAACTCCTTTTCCTGAAAGGATATTATAGCATTAAGTTCGGCAACTACAACTATTCCGACCAGTAATAAATAAATTTCTCCTTCTTTCGGGGATATTCTGTGAGCAAATTTAGCTGAAAGTACGCAAAATTTAACCCTGCCAAGTTTCGAAACATTTTTTACAATTTCCTTTGCCAAACTTCCTTCTTTCGCGAAAATTCGCAGGAATTCATCGTAAAAAAGATATTTTGGATTGAGTGTATACATCACTTTATTTACTCGTTTTTCTCTTTCTAAAACTCCTGCTTTTTCAAGAATATCAAGTTCCCGTTTAACTGCATTCACCTCCTCACCAACCTCTCGTCCAACTCGCCGTAAATGATATGTTTCTTGAGGTTTTTGAAAAAAAAGCGCAAGTATCTTGCGACGGGTTTGTGAAGGGATAATATATCGTAACATCAGTAGTGCACAGTGTTACCCTGTGGAACAATTTCAACAAATATTTGACCACGATTAAACTTTATTTCGCTTCCTGATTTGTCAACAAAGCGTAACGTATCGGTGCGTTTTGCCTTTTCCCATTGTCCTTCAATTGCATTTCCGTCCATAAATACGATAGCTTTTCCTGCTCCGGTGGTTTTATACAGCAAATGTCCACCTTCATACCCATCATTTGCAGGCGACTCTTTCATGAATGCGATAGCTACATTACGAGATGTTAATTCTTTTTTTGTATTATTATCAAGGTGTGGTGCTCCGGCATTAAACCGTTTGTAACTGTTTGTAGCTGTGTCATAGGCCCATTTTACCTCGTAGTTCCTACCACCATCCCAAAATCCGAACGAGATTGTTGCCACAGCTCCTTTTGAAGAACCGTCTTCTTTGAATTTCCATGGCTTGAATCCTTGTTCCCACGAGGTTCCTGATTTGTCTTTACCCGTTAAGCCTCTTTTGGAACTGGCAAACCCCCACAGTTTTTGAGTAGAAGAATACATTGTATGTTCAGTTGCAACATTTGGAAGTAGTTCGTAATCGCGATAGTAAACCGGGAATGGTACCGCAAATTGATTTAAATCGTTATATCCATCCCAACCAAGTGTGCTTATAGCTCCCAGTGCATCTGCAGGCCCATCTGTATTGGCCCCACCCACATGTGAGTAAAGTGGATAGCTTCCGTGTCCAGAAAGTAAATCAATAAAATATATTCTGGCGGATCGAACAGGTCCTACGCGAGGTGCATCTTCACAATAAAAAATTCCTAAAAATCGAGTTATTCCACCTTCAGCAACCGCTTCATACACAACATCAGCGTTTGAAAGCCCCGATTGAGGACGAGAATCAATGTGATTTTCAATTGCAATTCCCAAAGGACGACGGTTTTCCCAAGCATTTTTATGAGATTTCGTCAGCATTTTTCCATTAATTGGGCAGCTTTCAGTTTTTGGTTCTTCACTACTTATGTCTAAAGTTGAGGTTTGATTTGAATTTGTTGTTCCGCTATAGTTACTTCCAGGACCACCAACACGAGCTGAGCTAAAATATGCGTATGAGAAATAGATTGATAAAATAAACAACAAAGCTCCTGTGGCGATAATTATTCTATTATTCATATGTTATGATGCAATCTTTTTTTTACTGCGCTTTATTAATTGCCTCTTTTTCTTCTTTTGATAACTCGTGTCCATCAGCCTCCCCTTTCTTTATTTGTTTCAAATAAACTCGTACACCTTCTTTAGTATATAAAAAATTTAGAACAATTCCATCATTATTCCCGTCAAGAAGTGAAAGTATAAAACTTTGTTCTCCTCCCATCCGCTCAAATGGATTAAATCGTACATACCCAACCTTTTGATAATATGTTGTAGCTTTTGTAGTCAGCTGCAAAACATCCTGTCGCAGTGCTGAAATCTCTGTGGCGAACTGTTTATCTTGGGCAACAATTGAGTCAAGTATACCATCTAATGTTTTTTTTCTAGTAGATCCAATCAGTCCTCGGTAGTGTTTCTGCATCTTAATAAATAGCAGGCTCAATATAATAAGCCACACAAAACAAAACCCAATGAGTCCGGTCGTCAAGGTCATTAAGCCATTTTAATGGCTTTACAAATAGGTGTCAATATGATAAAAACTATAGTTGAAAGTTTAACCACATATGGCAAGAAGCAGAAGAAGACGGAGCCGCATCTATACACAGGTGGCAGTGCCCACTCAAAAAACAACTATTATTGAGAAAAATCAGTACGATGAGTTACTGCGCCAAGACACGGTTTCAGACCTTCGCAAGACCATTGTTTTAATTTCATTGTTATTTGCGCTTGAATTCCTGGTTTTTTATGCTAATCTTATGGGTGTTAGTGCGTAAATGGGGGGAGGTGAAATCGTATGACAATGATGTATTGTGTAAAATGTCGCGAAAAGCGAGAAGCAGAAAATGCTGAAAAAGTCACCATGAAAAATGGTCGACCAGCTATGAAAGGAAAGTGCCCAGTTTGCGGAACCGGAATGTATAAAATTGGAGCATCTGAATAAAAAAATATGATTGCGTACTAAGCAGGCGCCTGCTTATTCTTTGAGATAACGTATTGCATTGGTAGATGATTTGTGTGTGATGCGTATTTTTGATGATATTATCTTGCCTCCGACAGCTTCTATTTGCGCTTTCTTCTGGCTAAAGTATGGCTCATCGGTGCCAACGACTACAGTAGTTGGATTAATTGCTTCAAACATTTTCGGATATGTATCATACTTTTCTGGCAAAAGAACAACTACGTCCACATATCGTAATTCTTCCAAAATTTGTGCCCGTTCCAGCTGAGTATGAAATGGCTCTCTTTTTTTAACCTGTCTTATAAAGTCATCTCCCTCAAGTGCGATAATTAACGTGTTTCCATAGTTTGATGCATCTTTTAAGAATGCAATATGCCCAATATGAAGCACATCAAAACATCCGCTCACCAAAACCTTTTTTTTTATCGAAGAAAGCCTCACACGGGCCTCCTCAAGCATTACTATCATACCTACATAATACACTATAATTAGTTCTACGTATGAGATACTATTCGCAGGAACTTGAACAAAATCAAAAGGCACTTTTTATTTTTAAAAAGAGAACTCCTATCGTTGATGAACTACTTGAGTCGTTACGCTCAAAATCATTAGAGATATTTGCCGCCCAAAAAGTCCCTACAAATTATCAACACTACTCGTACATTTTTTTCTTTGAGACTATCCCTTCCCAGGAATTTCTGAATAAAAAAGCATCAATACCTGTAGTGATTTTATGGCAGCGGAAATTACCGGGAAGCGTTGAGCGTTTGCTGGAAAAAAATAGTGGGAACTTTAAAGTTATTTTGACTGGAATACACCTCAACGACCAAGATATAGAAGCAATACTCTGGTTCACTGTTTCAAATTCGAAAGAATCGTTTCTGAATATTTCTTCTTCTTTGAAGAAGCGAGTTCAGGACGATGAGGTATCTAAGAAAGCTTTTCAAAACAGAAAACCGTTATCAAAAAAACAATTCTTTATACGAGGAATTATGCTTTTGGTTATTTTTGAAATTCTTTTTTTATTTCCACTATTTGGCTCACTCTTCTTTATGTACCGAGGTATTTCCTACTTTAAAAAGGCAGATTTTGTACGAGCAGAAAAAAATCTCATATATTCCAAACCTTTCCTCAATTCGGCAAATGGCTTATATACAATGTCACGACCGATACTTTCTTTTTTTTCACTCGCCCTTCTGCCAGATACCATCATTTCACTTTCAACTGATACATATAAATCAAGTCAAATAATAATCGATATCCATAAACGATTAAACCGAGATCTTTCATACATAGTTGGGACAGATTCGTCAACAACTATGAAATCACAAATAAAAACAGATCTTGCAATGATAAATAGGGATCTTGTTCTATTGAAAGCCACAACAACCACGATTGACAGGAATTTAGAAAGTCTTCCGTTTGATCTGCCCACACACATTACTTCACAAATTGATAACGCGCAAACGCTCCTTGCCCAAATACAAAAAATGTCGATTCACTTAGATACAATTCTAGGTGGGAAGGAGTTTAAGCGCTACGTCGTCTTTTTTTATAACAACATGGAAATTCGCCCCGGAGGAGGGTTTATTGGCTCATTTGCAACCATTGAGTTTAAAGACTATCGCATGAGAAATCTTCAAGTGTATGACGTATATGATGCGGATGGACAACTGAAAGTCCATATCGAACCTCCAACTGCTATACGAGATTATTTGGGGCAACCAGATTGGTTTTTGCGTGATTCCAATTTTGCGCCCGACTTTCCTGAAAATGTAAAAACAGCAGAGTCATTTCTAAAAAGAGAGATGGGATTTGAAAATTTTGATGGTGCAGTTGGAATCACTACTACCGCAATCGAGTCAATTCTTTCACAGTTTGGGACACTGTATCTCCCCGATTATAAAGAAAACATTGATAAAAATAATTTTTATATCAAAACACAAATTCATGCTGAACGGGATTTTTTTCCCGGATCAACCAAAAAGAAAAACTTCCTTTCAACACTTCTAAATACCATGCTTTTGCGAATTGAGAATGTAAATAAAATCGGTCTTCTTAGGAATATTTCGGACCAATTTGATAGTCGACAAATCGTTGCATACTTTGTCGATAAATCAATCGAAAAAACAATTGAAGAAGCGCAGTGGGATGGTCGAATGCTTGTTCCTGAATGCATTAATAAAAAAAATCACTGCATAGTCAATTCGCTGTTCCCCGTTGAGGCAAATCTCGGTGTTAATAAAGCTAATTTTTTTGTAAGTCGTACTATGGAGATTCAAACGACTATTAATGAAGATGGCACGATTAACAATATATTTACAGTAAATCTTAAAAATGATTCACCAAGTAACTCTTTTCCCGGAGGCATGTATAAGAACTTCTTCAGGCTGTACCTGCCAAGAAACAGCACTATAAAACACGTTATTTATAACGGACGTGAGCAAACAAATTTTCAAGAACTGGGAACCAGCCATTTTAAGATTGTTGCATTTCTTATGGAAACTGGACTTCAAACAAAAGACACGTTTTCAGTTGCGTATGAATTAAATACTAAAATTAAACTCGGGCAAAATACATTACAGCTCACGCTTCAAAAACAAATTGGGTCTTCTGATCCCGATATACATGTGCAGTTTGTTGTACCAAAAAATATTTCTGTTTTACATAAAAATTTTCCTGCGGTTGCAAATAGCGGCACAATATCATACAATACAACCTTGTCAGGAAACAAAATCTTTATTATTAATCTTTTCAAGAAATAATATGCCAAAAACGACAAAACCAGAAAAATTTGAGCTTGCTGTTGAAAAACGCGACATTATTGGAAAAAAAGTTAAAAAATTGCGCCGTGAAGGTAAAACTCCTGGAAACATTTATGGAGAAGATTTCAAATCGCAAGCAGTATCTGTCGAAACTATACCATTCACGAAGGTTTTTAAACACGCACATGAAACACATGTTATTAATCTTATGTATGATGGTAAAAACATCCCCGTACTCATTCAAAACACTCAAAAACATCCTCTTACTGGCATGATTCTCCATATTGATTTTAGAAAAGTCAATTTGAGTAAAAAGATTGAAACTGCAGTTCCATTGCAGTTTACTGGAGAATCGGAAGCTGTTGCTAAAAAAGGTGGCGATCTTATCACGCAACTTAATGAACTAACGGTAGAAGCACTTCCAGATGCACTTCCAGATCACATCGAGATTGATCTTACTAAACTTGTAGAGATTGGTGATGAAATCAAAGTATCTGATCTTGTAAAATCTGAAAGATTCGAGATCAAAGATGAGCCTGAAAAAGTCATCGTTCGAGTCAATGAACATAAAGAAGAATCGGTAGAACCTGAACTTGAATCTGCTACGCCAGAACAAATTGGTGAAGAAGGCGAAACAGCAGAGGGTGAAGAGGCTCCAGCAGAAGGTGGCGAGGCGCCGGAAGCTCCAGCCGATGGCGCAGAAACTCCCCAAACAACTCCTGAAGAGAATAAAGAAGGATAATTGCTTTTTCTTCAATCTTTTTGTACTCTTAATTCATGCGTAAGATTGCAGTTGGGTTAAATGGATTTGGGAGAATTGGAAGAGCGTTTACACGAATTGCACTGAACAATCCCGATATTGAAATTCGAGCGATTAATACTGCGCATTCAAACACAGAGATCCTCGCCCATCTCCTTAAGTATGACTCTATCTACCGAACATTTGATAAGGATGTTAGTGCAAAAGGAGATAAGATTATCGTTGGATCCCGCGAGATTGTCTGTTATAACCACAAAAACCCTGAAGAGATTCCATGGGACCACCATAATATTGATGTCGTCATTGACTGTACCGGCGCATTTAAGACACGTGATGATTTGAGCAAGCATCTACGCGCTACCGTGCAGAAAGTTATCGTCACCGCACCTGTTTCAGATGAAACAATTCCTCATATTGTTTTGGGGTCAAATAGTGATGGGTTTGATTTTAAAGCTAAAAATGCCGATATTATCTCGAATGCATCATGTACCACCAACTGTGCATCAATTATGACAAAAGTTCTCGATGATAATTTCAAAATAAAATCAGCATTTTTAACAACCGTACATGCATATACCAGTAGTCAAGAACTTCTTGACAACGCATCTAAAAATGAAACACGTTCTCGTGGGGCGCCACTTTCGATTATTCCGACAACCACTGGGGCTGCGGATGCAGTATGCAAAACAACCGCGTGTGAAGCTGGAAGCTTAGGAGCTATCGCATTTCGGGTTCCCGTACCCGTCGGATCAATCTCTGATATGACGTGTCTCCTCGAAAAATCAACAACGGTTGAAGAAATTAATGAGGTATTTAGAAAAGAGTCGGAAGGAAAACTTAAGGGAATTTTAGGATATGAAAAAACCCCGCTTGTTTCTTCTGACTATATCGGCTCGCCATTTTCCTGTACATTTGATCCTAATTACACGCAGGTTTTGAATGGAAACTTCGTCAAAATCTTCGGGTGGTACGATAATGAGTGGGGATACTCAAACCGCCTGGTTGATTTGATAGAAAAATTATCGAAATATATTTAACTCCAAAACCATACATTGTTTTGCAATTCTTTTGATAAACGGTATGTATTCGCATGGCTCAAATATCCAATATACGACTGGAGCGACTGATCGAATGTTTTTGTATCAATTTTCTCTTTTAACTTAGAAAATACTCTTCTCTTTGTCTTTGTCCGCGGCAGGCGATAGTGAGGTAAAACAATGTATCCCAAAAAATCTATTCCCCATTCAAGTCTCCGGATAATTATTTTATTTTCATGAAGTGAAAGTTTTAGGTGATTACTTAGAAAATCTCTTATTTGTTCAATTACTTGAGATATCCGGCTTTGATTTTTGAATAATATAACAAAATCGTCAGCATACCGAATATAGTGGTGGATCTTCAACCCATGTTTGACATACTGATCAAGTTCGTTCATGTAAATATTAGCAAACACTTGGCTTGTGAGATTACCAAGAGGGATACCACGTGGAGATTCTATCGTCCCGCCTGCGACGGGACTCCAGAATGACACATTTCTTGTCATCCTGGACCGGAGGCCGAAGGCCGTAGGGATAGGATCCCAATTCACCTCAAAACTATCAATAACCTCTGAAAGAAGTCGAATACTATTTTCATCTTGTATCTTCTTTGCAAGTAACTTTTTAAGAATCTCATGATCAACACTGGCAAAGAATTTATTGATGTCTAAATGAAGCGCCCAGCAATCTTGCGTATAGTTCTTGGAAACTTTACGGGTAAAAACTTCCAGTCGAGAAACTGCTTTATGAGTTCCTTTATTTAATCTGCATGAATAAGAGTCTGTGATAAATATTTTGTCAAAAAGTTGGTACAAATATGTGTACAACAAATGATGTACTACCCGATCCTGGACACTCGCTTTATGGATATGTCTGCGCTTTGGATCATTAACATAGAATGATTCATATGAACCGTGTCTATATTTTTTAGTAACAAGATCTTGATATAGAGCAAAAAGATTGTCTTCAAGGTACCGCTCAAAAAGCTGGACATCTTTTTTACCACCCTTTCCCTTCCTAAATTCACCCCATGCACGAAAAACACTGTCCAGACTGACTAATGTGTTATAATCCATATCTAAATTTGTCATTCCCGCGAAGGCCGAAGGTCCTCGTAAGGGGACGGGAATCTATATAACATATGTCGAACAGTAACGAAGGTTCACACACACACACACACACACACACTGCGTGAGTTTGGCTTAGATATTCCCATATTCGGTGTATTATACGAGTTTTATAAATTGTTGTATCAATATACCAAGTTTTTCCCAAAAAAAGATCGGTACTCTCTCGGAAAAAAGATTGATACACTCGCACTTAGCCTAATTGAATTAGTCATTTTCGCAGGTAGCACGTCAAAAGAAAAGAAGCTTCCATATATCCAAAAGGCCATAGTTTCAGTTGACCTTATAAAAATTTTGCTTCGAGTTGCCAAAGATATTGATGCTCTTGAAGGCAAAAAATACATCGTTCTTCAGCAAAACCTGCAGGAAATAGGAAGGCAGCTGGGAGGATGGAAAAAATCCATCCCCCCGCTTCTATAAAACAAGAAACTATCTCGGAACGACCACCTACATTCGGATTGTGATTGCCAGGATTCCAATTCGTATTGACATTCAGGTTACCGTCGGTATTGCGATTCGCATTCACGACGCGGTCCTCATTTCGCGAACCAGGCGCCCATTCCAGTACCAAACGCCGTAGACACTCACCATCCTTCGATTGCTCCCCGGATTGTATTTTATTTGTCCCCCACCAGCTGGCGGGGAATCAAGCATCTGGCACGGAGTGTCTTGTTTTTCTCGTGTACGCTCAGGTACCGTCTGGTACCTAACTCTGACACGTTGTTTGAAAAACAACAATTTCGGTGTCCCTCCACCCACGGGCAGATGGAACCATTGACCTACTTTCAAAAGGTATTTTAACAGAAAAAAGGAAGTTCAAAGGAGAAAAGAAGCACAAAGGGAACCAAGTTATAAGCTCATTTTACTCCCTCGGAACGACCACCCATCGTCGGATAGCGATCGGCAGGCGCCCAAGCCGCATCGACGCACAGGCGACCGCCAGTAAGGCGACGCGCATCCACGACACGACCCCCACCCCGCGAACCAGGCAGACGGCTCCAGGTATTTATGTCAGGGTATACTCCTGTACGATCATGAAGTTCTTCACCAAAAACAATATATGTGTCTACTGTCATGCCATGCACACCCTGTTCTTGAATAGCCTGTATAAGTTGTGCTTCAGTAGTATCAAGATGTGGGGAATCAGCGCTGTCTTTTACCACTAGCCAACCAGTGCGTTCTTGTTCATTTTTGAGCGTATTACCGGGTTCCACCGTCCAGCTTTGCAAGTGTGGGTGAATGACACCAAGATGTTCCCGTGTGACACCCTCTGGACGATAGATAAGCGCCCATCCGTCCTCGTGTAGTTGTTGTAGCTCTTCTTGGGAATAGTTACAAGGAGCAATCTCTACTGTAAGCTCGGCTCGGGGAGCAAGAATATTCCATCGGTTTGTCCAGTATGCTGTATACCTTTCAGGGGTTTTGACTCCTTCAGCACTGAATTCTGTAGCAAGTGCAACGAGAGGATCAACTACAACTGCTTCTGGCGTCACATCTGATCGAGATAGTTCCTCAATTTGTCGGGCAAGAGCATTATGAGCTTGGGCTATATGAAGAAGTCCTTCAACAGCCAAGCGTTGACTATCGTTTTCAGGTAGCTCCGCAAGATTTTGTAATAGGTCCTGTTCTGCACGAAACATATTCTTCCTATTATAACAGCCTTTTTCGACTTGTCAAATACAGTATTTCTTATTGGAGGCGAGGAGGAGGAGATAGGGAGATGGGGTGGGGCGGAGGAGATGAGGAGTAGAGATATACAGAGAGGAAGACTTTCTGCTTATCTCCCATCCTCTATTCTCCACTCCTCTCGCTCTCCCTATCCCCCTATCACCTCCTCTTCTCCTCCCAGTCAGGTATAATATTCTCCATGTGCGGAATTTACGGTATTGCAGATAAAAATAAATTTGGGGCGCAGGATATTGTTAATGGGCTAAAACAGCTTGAGTATCGAGGATATGATAGTTGGGGAATTGCAGTGACGACCGACTCGCTTGTTAAGATTGATAAGCATACTGGAAAAATAGGAGAGGCCCGAAGTATCTTGCCAGATTCAACAACCGCAATCGGACATACTCGGTGGGCAACGCATGGTGGTGTAACTGACGAAAACGCCCATCCGCATACGGATTGCAAAAAAGATTTAGCAATAGTTCACAATGGAATTGTTGAAAACTATGAAGATCTTCGCCAAACACTCTTAAAAAAGAATCACGCTTTTACTTCTCAAACTGATACCGAGGTAGTTGTGCATTTAATTGAAGAGTATATGAAGAGCGAAAGCTTTGAGTTAGCTTGTCAAAAAGCCTTTAATGAACTCATCGGCTCAAATGCAATAGTGGTGATGGATAATGGCTCAAAAAGCATCTTTGCCGCACGTTTGGGCTCTCCACTCGTTATCGGAAAAGGCACAGATAAATACTTTATTGCTTCTGATATAACCCCATTTTTGGACCAGACTCGAACCATATATTTTCTCGACGAGGGAGAAGCTGTGTTGATCAAAAACGACAAGTGCATTTTCTATAAAACTAAAACAGGAAAAATATTTACCCCTTTATTTGCTCAAACAACGATTACAAAAGATGCCGTCAGTAAAGGAGAATTTCCCCATTTTTTTATCAAAGAAATTTATGAACAAGTCACTACAATTCCAAAAACAACTAAAATCGATAGAAAAGATCTTGAGAGTGTAGTTTCTGAAATAAAAAAAGCAAAAAAAATAATACTGTTAGGCTGTGGAACTGCGTATTATTGTGCAGTCGGATCCAAATATTATTTTGCTAAGTATGGAGTTGATGTGTCGGCATACCAGGCTTCTGAATTCACCCCATTTTTAGAGACAATAGACGAAAATTCACTCGTAATCGCTATTTCTCAAAGTGGAGAGACAGCAGAAACGCTTGAGACAGTGAAGTATTCACTTGAAAAAGGAGCTACTGTCATTGGAGTTGTTAACGCACGAGGGTCAAGCTTAGAGCGAATCGCAACGATGGTTATTCCCGTAGGTTCTGGCCCGGAAATTGCCGTTGTTTCAACGAAAGCATTTAGCGCCCAACTCGCCGTTTTGTACCAAATCGCACGCGCATGTAACGGAGAGCTTGAGAACGGTCGGAAAGATATTGAAGAGTACGGAAAAAAACTAGGGGCGTGGCTCAATGAGCGTACTTTGGATTCGATTAAAGAGCTTGCACAGAAATTAATAAAAACTCCGCATGTATTTGTAATTGGACGTGGAGTCGAATACCCATTTTGTTTGGAGTTTGCACTAAAAATAAAAGAAGCGTCCTATATTCATGCAGAAGGATTTGCGGCAGGAGAACTCAAACATGGAGTAATTGCGCTTATTGAAAAAGGAACTCCATGTATTGTGCTTTGTTCTCACGATGAGGAATATCCACCAATCTTATCAACTGCGGCGGAGTTGAAAAGCCGGGGAGCGTGGATTATTGGAGTTGGACCGAAAAAAGCAAAAGAATTTGATACTTATATACAAACATTTGGCGCAGGTTCTTTAACTGGACTCACTGCAGTTGTTGCGGGGCAACTTTTGGGCTATTATATGGCACTCTTTCAAGATCTTGATCCCGATAAACCACGAAATTTAGCAAAATCAGTGACGGTAAAATAATATATTAAAGACCAACCGAATAGAGTTTATTTCCAGAAAGTAGAATTATCTTATTCTCAAACACTACGAAATTCGTCGCTTTAACAAAAATTTGTGATTCGATTTGTTTTTCATACGTTCCGTCTTTTGAAACTACAATTATTTTTCCATGTCTTGAATCAAGTAGATACACCCTGTCAACTTTATCATTCGTAAAAAATCGAGTAAATGAAACATCGGCGCTATCGGGTAACGTTATACGGAAATCTGTTTTTTCACCCGATGTATATTTCAAAACAGAATCGCTTTGTAAAATATACACTGATGAATCGATTGCAATTCCAAGCGCGCCTTTTATGAGCCCTCCTTGGCCCGACCCAAAATAGCTCGTCTTTTTTGAATATCCATCTTCGGCAACTAAATATTTATGTACATCGCCCGCCCCACTATCTAAAACATAGATGTTTCCATTGAAAATTGTGTAATCACGCGGATTATTCCATCCTTCTTTATCAATAACTTTTTTCACTTTTCCTTCAGAATCAACGGTAATAATTCCCTTTGAAGGAATAAGCGCAGAATATACATCGTTGTAAAATGAGCCTGCAGTTGCTCCAACTAGATCAGATTTTTTTAATACTTCATTTGATTTTTTTGGAAGTGAAAGAGTGTATATTTTACCGGATTTACTATTTATTAAGACTAAATTGTCATCAATAAGCGCCATATTTTGGGCTTGTCCATTTTTTTCAATAAGAGAGAGATCATAAAACTCTTCATATTTTTTATCTTGCCGATTTGTTATTTTATTCTGTACAGTACTTATTTTTGTAGAAAGTGCGTCAGTTTCACTTTTATGTGAGTCTCCCAATTCTTTTTTCAAGGCATCAAGTGTTTCTTTTGCTTCTCCGGCGAGAATCGTTGCACGCGACAAATTAAGTGGTGCTACATTTTGTGCTTCGTCGATCTTGGCACTTATTGTCTCTGAAGCAATCTGAATCTTTTTTTTCGCCGCTTCATCATTTCTTCTTTTCACTCCAAAACCAACACTCCAAATAAGAACCAGGGATAAAATGAAGACAACCACAAACGTCAATTTCTTCTTGCTTGAATAGTTTTCTCCCCGTATTTTTATCTTCTCAATAAAAGATGGGCCCGTTACAACCGTACGAGAGACTTCTTCGGTCATGGGTAAAGACTGCACAACTGCTTCCTCTTGTCCGTGTAAGAAAAGTGTAAATAATCCGACTGCACCAGCACTTTTTTCTTCGTTAAGCTTTTCATGCAATTCATCCACAGAAGAGATTGCCTGTTCACTCCCAATATAGGTCGTCAGATCAATCTCTTTGGAAATCTCTAAGAAGTTTTTTGAAAGAAATAGAAATGTATCGTGTGGATGAATTTTCCCAGAAGCCGTAGTATTCCCTTCAATAATCGGTCCAACTACTCCATCACGACCTGCCATTACTTTTCCTCCCCCAGAAACAACAAGATATAAAATTTCTCCGACAACAAGTCCTGCGGCATATGAGATATCATCGTCTGACCCAAGAGATGATAACTCACGATCCAAAAGCTGTTTGAAATCAATCAACGTTTTTGGAGGGGTCACCTTGAAAAGTTCTTTGAAAGATTCTACTGCAGTATTTACTTTCTCCTTAGAGATACCACTGGCATCAAGTGCAATCATTATATCGGTATCGCTCACGAGGGCAGATGAGACTGTTTCTGAATCGCTTCCGCGAAATACACCAAATTCTACTTTAAACATAGTTATAAAATAATGATACTGTAGATGAAAAGAATTATGGCGAATATAAGTTGTATTTTCCCCAAAAGATCAAGAAGACCATTGTCATGTACCTCTATACTCACTCGTAGTTGTGAAATTTGTCTTATTATGACGAGACTAAATAAAATATAAAGCATGCTAAGCGTAATACCAAATAGCTTAATAAATACACTTAACAGATTTGGATAATGTAAATATGCAAGAATAAAACCTATCATATGATTCTATCCTCCATTAATTGATTAACAATCGCAACTACCTCTGATGGTCGTGGGGTTTGAAGAAATTCAATGTTTTGGTTTGTTCCAGGAGTTTGTATATTTACGTCTCCGTAATTGAATATTGATGGGAGAAATCCAGATGACGAACCGGTGACATCAACGATTTCCTGCATCGTTGTTGCCGCTACTTCACGACTAATAATAATATTGTAATTAATATCTATTACTCTACGATTTGTGATAATTCCCACATTAAACGTCCAATCAATTATGTTTAGCAGTACATAGGAAAAAATGGATGCATACCAAAAAAAGTTGACGAATAAAGATTCTGAAATTTGTAAAAGTGGTGCCGTAAAAAGATTAACAAATAGAGGGACAAAAAGAAGAAGGACTGCAGTTACCACCCATGAGATTTGGGTTACTGGATGAGCCCGAAGTACAAGAATAACATCTTCTCCAACCTGTTGTTCTTCAAAACGAACCTTAGGCCGGTAACAAAAAGAGTGAAGCGCTTTGTGCTTCTGTGCAGTTTTGGCATCAAATACCGTTGGCATGGAACTTAGTATATACAAAAAAAGCCCTGGCGACAACCCATTTTCCCTTCAGCATAAAGCTGTAAGTATCGTAGGTGCATTTCTGTTTCATGACTCTGTTCGAGATGGGAAGAGATGGTTCCAAAAATGCCAGGAATCACCAAGGCAATACGTATTATACAAAAGAGGCGCCGTTTTGTCTAGCGTAAAAAGAGAGTTGTTAGCGGTATACAATAGGCTTTTCGTGGGGAAGGAGGATGAGGCTCATGCGGCGTTGGGCAACATCTGTTTTTTCAACATATACTTTGATTTTTTCACCAATTGGAAGTTCTGCTCCATCACCAATTTTTGAGATATGAATGAGCCCCTCAATTCCTGGTTCAAGTCGCACAATGTACCCATATTTTTCTCGGCGAATAAGTTCTCCGGTAAATTCTTTGTCTTTTGGATACTTTTCCCCAACTTCACTCCATGGATCTTTAGAAAGTCGTTTAATGGAGAGGTTAAGTTTGGAGTTTTCAAGATTTTTCTCGACAACGACAACATCAATTTCATCCCCTTCTTTCAAAGAAGCTCGTGGATCGCTAATTTTTCTCCACGAGATTTCTGAAATATGAATAAGTCCTTCAATGTTTCCAACCTCACAAAACACCCCAAATTCGGTAAAACCGATAATTCGAGCTTTGTATGTTTTCCCTACCTCAATATTATCAAATTCTTTGCGAATATCTTTGTATGAGATGCCCAGTGCTGATGCTTTTTGAGAAACAACAAGCCTATTTTTGGTTCGATCAACTTCCAAAACCTTAACCTTTATTTTTTGGTTGCGAAGTTTATCGGGCGTATTGATGAAATCTTTAGAAAGTTGTATTTTTGGAATAACTCCCCGAATACCCATGAAGTCGATAAATATGCCACCTTTTCCATAATCGCCACAGAGAACGTCAATCTCTTCTTCATTTTTTTGCTTATTTTCCAAAATGTCCCATTTACCTTTTTCAAAGAATTTACGCATTGAAACCACTGGATAGCCCTCTTTGGATTCTTCAACGACAATTCGAACTTTAACCGTGTCTCCTTCTTTGAAAAATGGAAGATAGGTGGACAAATCAGCTGCTTCAAGTTGCCCCAAAACCGCATATGATTTCCATCCAACATCAAAAAGAATTCCTTTTTTGGTAATAGCGATGATTTTTGCATCAACTTCCCGTCCTTTTTTGGGAGGAGTAAACGAATTATTTTTCAAAAGATCAGCCATAGAACCAGCCGCTTGTGGTGCACTTTTTTTGGGGGAAGCGGTTACTTTTTGAGCTGTAGCTGTGGGTTTGATTGTTTTTTTAGCAAGTGCTTTCTTTGTCGCCATCTGGTAGTAATTCCTCCTTGATCACCGTTGATCAACGTGTAGTATAGCAAAAAGGTTGCAAAAAAACAACCCAACTTGTAATTGTGCCTAAAACGTGCTATACTATGGGTTAGGTTTTATGCGAAAAGTCGGAGTTTTGTCGTTTGCATGACAAAAACAAACGATTTTTCACGCACTTTTAAATATTGGTTTTAGGAACTGTATATCCGGGACTGATTATTTGTCATCTCGATATGATGAATAGCCAGTCCTGGATATGCACACTCGGTGCAGATCTATATAAACGGACAGAAAGGTTACACCATGAACGTGCGCTTTTTTCGCGCGATCTCGGTCGTTGTCCTTGCCGGGTTTCTTGCGCTTGTCGCAACTGGCTTTGGTACCGCTACCGCGTACGCGCAGTCCTCCCCACAGTGCCCGCGCGTCGAGCATCGATCCGACCCGTTCAGCCCGCTAAAAACAACTAGCGGATGCACTATCGTCGGCGTACTCAATTCGATCTCAGCGCATAGCGTGTACCATCCACCGGACCGTGCAACGCACCTTGTCGTTCAAGAACACTCAGGTATTTGGAGATTGCTTGCTCCCGTGCATCTACGCACGGTCGACTTCTCTCGAGGGTTTCTGAACTGGGGAGACAAAGGAGTCGAGGTTCTAGCGCTCAACTGTGCAACTGGTCCACAATTCGACCGCGATTTTACCTTACGTTTTGTGGGCAGCAGCGACCTTTGGGTCGATGCAGAGCAGGAGCCACACGGCTTAAATCGTAATACCGGTCCTGCCAACGGGAATATAGTCGTAAGTCCCAACTGCGTCAGCGTAGGAGATGCGGTGTCGCCCAATTTGACGCCCGTACCTACCCCCACGCCACCGGACCTCGACCACTTCAAAGGCGAACTGCTACTTATTTACAGCCCCGCCTGCGTAATGTGCAGATGTCCTGTACAAGTGGCTGTCGTCAGGAATCCGCCGATTGCACTCCGGTTCGGCTCGAACATTGAGATCCACGGTGGATACACTTGTCCGGATAGTGTACTAGCGGAAGCAGCCTGGCTCGTTCGGAATGGCGCCTACCCGGTTGCTCCGGAGATGTTGGTGAGGTTCTTGCCAACCTACACACCCGCTCCTAGCACCACGACGACCGCAACAAGTACACGAACACCAACTCGGGCGCCAACCCAAACGTCCACCAGAACATCAACACCGGCGCCGACAACGCAGCTGTTAAAGCACATCTTCCTACCACAGCTAGACGACTAGCACCTGCCGCCGAGCGCACCAATCCTAAAACCAATCAAAACCCCGAGACCGGGATACAATGGCTGAAGAAGGTCTCGATCGAACCCATCGATCAAATTCTTCAGCCGCAGTACCTATTCTTATGAATTCTTTACAAAGCGAATTTGGAGTGTAGTATCAAGTGCTTGCGCAAACTTTTTCAAAAAATTAAGAGAAGGATTTGCATTACCTGACTCTAGACGCGAAATTACAGACTGTTTTGTCCCAATCTTTTCAGCAAGATTTTTTTGGGTAATTTTCTTTTTAGAACGAGCCTCAATCATTGCTTGGATTACTGCAAATTCAGGTTGTTGTCTGTCAAACTCTGCTTTGAAAGCTGGGTTTTTAAGCTTCTCTTTTAAATATTCATCAAAGTCAAGATGATGCCTATCTTTTGGTAAAATATATTTATTCATATAACATATATGTTATATAATTTGTTTTAATCTTTCAAGCCCTATTTTTATTTCTTTTAGGGGAGTTTTCTGAGTTTTCTTCTTGAAGGCATGAATTACATAAAACGTATTTGCTACGTTAGTGTAGAAAACTCTGACGGACTCCTTTCCGAGAACACGGAGTTCAAATATATTTGATGTTATTTTCTTTGCATAAGGCATCCGAAGATATGGACCCCTTACTTTTAGAGCTGTAATTAGATGAAGGATTTTGGAAGTTGTTTTCATATTTTGTTTGTCAATAAAATCTTGTACTGGATAATCTCCCCTTTTATTTTGAAAAAATTTAATAGGATAGTAATCCATACTATTCTTCTTTCGCCCTGTATTGGAGCGCTTCAGAAACATGCGCAACACTTACGGAGTTACTTTTTTCCAAATCCGCAATCGTTTGTGAAATTTTGATGATTTTGAAGTATGATCGGGCAGAGAGGGAGAGGCGCGAGATCGCTTGTTTGAGGAGTGCCTGTGCATCAGGATCTATCATACAAAACTCCCTAATTTGGGAAGCTGTCATTTCACTATTTGTTCTAATTTTTGCTTCACTAAATCTCTCCTCTTGGCGCGCACGCGCTTCATGTACTTTGATTCGAATAGACTCGCTCGTTTCTGCATTTGCAGCATTTGTAAGTGCCTCTTCATCAACCGGGTCAACGGTAACATGAATATCGATTCTGTCAAGAATTGGCCCAGACACTTTTTTCTTATACAGAGAAATTTGCGCATAACTACAATGGCACGCCCGTTTCGGATGACCTAGGTATCCGCATGGGCACGGGTTTGATGCGGCAAGAAGTAAGAATCTGGACGGAAAAATAATTGATCCAGAAACCCGGGCAACAGAGATAATTCCATCCTCCAGAGGTTGCCGAAGCGCCTCAATTACATGGCGGGGAAATTCTGGAAATTCATCTAGAAAGAGAGCTCCGCGGTGGGCAAGGGATATTTCACCTGGAGTAAGCTTGGTTCCACCCCCGATGAGAGCGGCTCTTGAAATAGTGTGATGCGGGGCTCGAAATGGTCGCGTCAAACAAACTCCAGCGCTTGTCGTAATCCCAGCAATAGAATATATTTTTGAAACTTCAATAATTTCTTCTGTATCCATTGACGGTAATATTGAAGGAAATGCCCGAGCAAGGAGCGTTTTCCCCGCACCTGGTGGACCTTTGAGATGGACATTGTGGAAACCTGCGGCCGCAATGAGAAGGGCCCGTTTTGCATAGTCTTGCCCGTATACGGTACTAAAATCAAAATCATATATGATGTCTGGAACTAGTTTTTCTACTGAAATATGAGAAAGTGGTTCAATCGATTTGACTTGATTTATATGTAAAATTAAGTCAGTCAACTTTTCAACAGGATATACCGTAACTCCTAAAACCATCGCCGCTTCTTGCGCATTTTTAGTTGGAACGAAAATATTCTTTACTTTTTGGTTTCTGGCAAGAATTGTAATAGGGAGAATCCCCGGCACTGGTTGGATTTTACCATCAAGCGAAAGTTCGCCAACAAATAAACTGTTTTCAACAAACGTATTGTCAATTATTTTAGATGAGGCAAGAATTCCAACCGCAATAGGTAAGTCAAAAAGAGAACCTTCTTTTGGAATATCAGCTGGCGCCAGGTTTACAACTATCCGAGATTCTGGCATATCGTATCCAGAGTTATGAATTGCAGTTTTTACTCGCTCTTTTGACTCGTCAATTGCTTTACTTGGAAGGCCAACAATATTAAATGTTGGAAGTCCCCTCGAGGCCACATCAACCTCAACTTTTATACACACCCCATCGAGTCCAACCGTTGTTGCTGATAGTATGGTGGTTAACATCTTAATTGGTATGTTTGGATCGAGGAATCATTCTGATTGAATCACTGCCCTCAAAACTCATGCCATCTTTCATTTTTCCTGTTAATGTTCCTTTATTAGAGGAACACTGGAGCCGAATATCTTTCATTAGAAAAAAGAAGACAGCATCTGACTTGCCGTCTTTATTCACGTCTTGTGTTAGATGGTATGGCTGTTTTGTTAGTGGGTTTCTCAAAAATGTTTTACCTCCCTCAAATAAAACCGTTGTATCATTAACCTGTGTTGCGTCAAATGTAATTGATGAAAGTAGTGCCACAGGCACCATTGATATTTGACTCTTACAAAAACCAATATTTAGATTTGCATATGGATCTATATCTACATGTGCTCCAATCTTTAGCTGGTCAACAGATGGATTTGGATCATAGATAAATGAATAACTAGTCGTTATTTTTTTTTGGTTTTTATTCTGTGTTTCATACAATTTAAACTTAAGACCACCTTCTTTATTTGATGCATACACCGCAAATGGAATTGCAGAATTCGAGGATGTAATTGTAACTTTATATGTACCGCTCATTGGGGTTCCAACGGTAATCTTGTTAGAGCCAGTAGGAGTCTGTGCATTTGATACATATGCATTGGGAATTTCATCTGTTTTTCTACCAATTGGATCGATAATAGTTATGGTACTTGGAGATTTTGTTACAAACTCTAGAAGACTGAAGTCACTTGAGGTTTTCTTAAACCGGCGTACAGCATAGGACACATTGGTATAAGGAGGCGTGTTAAGTCTATCGATATTTAGTAAAGGATCATTAATTACAAATGTATCCTGGTCGGTACCTGTGGCGATAGCCCAATGTTCATTCTGTTTAACTTTGAGAATGACTGGATTATTATTCTTAATATCATCTGTTACCTCCTCGGGACTCCATTGAGTATCTTGTGCAGAGTTAAGTGACACTATTTTTTGTGTCCCAAAAACTCTATTTACTTCAGCTGAATATCGATCAGCGGCTGACCATACCACATCACCGAAAGAATATCCCTGACTAATACAACCTGATGAGACGCATTGTGTATTTTTATTGAAGTAATTATTTAATGTTGCTGGGGATGTTGCGTTGCCTTCTGGATCTTTTGTTATTCCATGATAATTGAGCATCATGGCAAGTGATGTTACTGCACATCCACATTCTCCAATTGTTTTGCCACATGCCAGTTGTTGACTTTTGGCATGGTCATATTCAGTATTCGCCCACCTCACATCAGTTTGTTTTAAAAGTGGGACATGTAGTGTAAAAGGTGGCGGAATATCCGGTTTAAAAACCACAATACGGTTATTGCGTGTGTCGGCTACATATACTGATCCGTCTAAGCTTACCCCTGTTCCGTGCGGAGTATTAAGGATTCCTTCTCCGAATGTTGTAATTAATTGTCCATCTTTGGTATATTTTTCAACACGCCCCTTGTTTGTATTCGTAACAAAAACATCATCTCGGTGATCAATAAATATATCCTGGGCCCAAGTAAATTCTCCCCATTGGGCAACTCGAACGCCTTGTGGGGAGAATTTAACAACGTGGTCATCCGCAATTACATAGATGTATCCTGCCGAGTCAACCCGAACCGCTTCAAGTGTTCCTCCTATATTAAGTATTCCGTTATCCCCCCATGCTATAACTGGTCTACCATCAGGATAGAATTTGTATAAATTATTTACTGCATGCACTGCATATACAAAATTATCGGGACCAACCGCAATTCCAATACCACGAGGCAGTAATGAGTTATCCCCCCAAGAAGTGATAAATTCTCCGTCTTTAGTAAGTTTTACAATCCTAAATTTATTTGTATCTGCAATATAGATATTATTGAAACTATCTTGTGCAATTTTTTCGGGGGCAGTAAATCCACCCCATGTGGCCAAATGAACTCCTTGTTTTGTAAATACTTGGATTCTATTGTTCACGTTTTCTGCAACCAAAACTCTTCCTAGGTGATCAACGAATGCATCAACCGGGTAGTTCAATTGTCCGTCAGCATCTCCAAGCGTTCCCCAGGAATCTGTCATTGAATAGGAGGTATACGATGCGGCAAGTACTCGGCCTGAGTTTACAAAGATAAAAAGAGCAAATAACACGGAAATAATTGTTATGGAAACATTAAATAATCTATTCATGGGGGCATGATACATCCCCCATTTAGTTTCGTACAGGGTATATAGTCAACAGAAGACCTCTTTTAGACTATCATAACAGCATTATTTCTTTCTTGTCTTAGTTATTTTTCTAGCCTTTGTTTTTCTACCAGTTTTTTTTGTTTTTGATGCCTTCATCATTTTTTTCTCCATCGCAACTGCTTGCTTTTTCATTCTTGAAACTGCTCGAATAGTTTTTGTACGATTAGATTTTTTACTGAAAAATGATGCCGTTATAACCGCGGCGGTTCCCGCAAGTGTTGCCATAACAATTCCTAAAAGTCCACCTTTTTTTGACGCCATAATCACTTACACCTCCTTTTATGTAACTTTAAATTGCTAAATTGCTTTTCAACAATTTAATAATTTAACAGTTTAACAATTGGTCCTCTATAATTATCTTACACATAAACCCTCGCAATAGTCAATGCACAAACTTTTTTTGCACCATTTTGTTTTAACAAGAGAGTTATTTCTTTTATTGTCGATCCCGTTGTCCATACATCATCACAAATAATAAAACTGCGATCTTTCACATTCTCCGATATTTCAAACGCGCCTTTTACATTTTCCATTCGCGCACGCGGAGATTTCATATGAGCCTGTGGATCGGTATGTTTCGTTCTCATAACAAGATTATTTTTTATTTCGATGCCGAGTTTTTGTGCGATTATCGAAAAAATATATTCTGATTGATTAAAACCACGCATTGCTTTTCTTTTTTCATGAAGTGGAACAGGAATCAAAATTACTCCTGGAAAAAGATTGCAAAAATCTGTTATTTTTTTGAATGATTCTATATTTATTGTTGCCACAAGATCGTCAATCGATTCTGAAACTAATTGATATTTTATTTTAGTAATTATTTTCTTTGCAAGTCCTTCATATACAAAAAAACTTTTCAGTCCGTCAATGGAATACCTTTTTTTACAATTGTTATGGGTAAGTCCGAAGTAACTTGCTTTTTCACAAATTGCACAAATGTCGCGGTCAATTATCTGAAGTTTACTCGTACATTCAGGACACAAGTATGTTCCAACGCGACCACATCCAAAACAGAATTTTGGGAAAAAAACATTCTTTAAGAATTCAGTAAAATTTACTTTCTTACTTTTATTAGTCGCCATATACCGTAGAATGCAAAAAGTGTGGGAAGAGACAAAACAGCCGCATATTTTATGCCATCACGACCACTGTCTGAAAGCTGTTTGAGCGGATGTACTACGAGTTCACGAGTTCGAATTCCAGAAAGTGCGCCACCCAGTGCATATTCATTAATCACATTAATTAAAAAATTAACATTATTACTATTTTTTGTAATAAATTGTTCTCGTACAAAACGAGATGTTGGAATTACCATGATTTTTGTGCCATTTGTAAATTGTTTTTCTACAATTAATGTTTGAGCTTCTTGTTCACTTTTTTTGGGAATTGGAATTTCATTTGGCGCTAAAAAAAACGTGTCTTTTTGAATCCATGACGAATCTTGTGATTGGACAAGTACTTCTCCACCTTCTGTTGAGGATGCCCACGGAAAAACAAGTGATCCAATAGTAGCAAAGAGTGGGTCTTTTTTATTAAAATTTGTTGTTTTTACCCAGAGAGGATACGGGGCAAAAAATGACGTTGCGTTTGTAGAAAAATTTGCAACATCAGAAACAGTCGATACGACTAAATCTTTATGTAGCGTTATTCCATATTTTGAAAGTAAGTCGAAAAGGCCGTGGCGTGCGCCTGTAGAGCTTAATTTTTCTCCGATATCCACCCCATCAATCATAAAAATAATTGACTTCCCGGCAAGCAAATAATTTTCTATTGTTTCTTTTGTCCGATCAGAAACCTTGGCAGTATTCCCAAAAAAAATGAGAGTGTTAATATTATTTCGAATAAGATCTGGAGCACCAACCTCATTCATATTTGGATATGCTATGTCTGTTTGTTTGGAAAGTGTCGACCGGATAGAATACACATCATCTGCGCGTGGATCGACTTTTGCATCAACTCCAATAAATGCAATTTTGCCAGCATCTTTTTGAGTTAGTTTATATATTGAGGAGGTAAGATCATACTCAAGACTTGCAATTGTGGTTGCTTGGGGAAGTACTTGTTTTTTTCCTCCCGATTCAACTTCTATTCCAAAATATGCGCCGCTTAGGGCATACTTATCCTTCTCAACTTGTTGAAATTGAAGTTCTGGAATTCCCGCGGTTTGTGCTTTCTTTTTAGACTTCGCATCTTTTTTTGGGTCCAAAAATTCTACTTTTATTTTTCGTCCACTAATCCCTCGATATTCATTAACTAAATCCTTCACGTCATTTTTGAGCGGAATGAGCCGCGGTGGAATGTCTGAAGAAATAAAAACAGAAATTATTACTTTTGTATCAATTTGCTTAATAATTTTTTTACTCGCACTCGATAACGTTTGTGATTGATTTGGGGAAAGGTCAAGTCGAATTGGAAAAAACCACAAGATGAAAGCGGCGAGAATAAGAGCATGTTTAATTGTAATCTTGTTAAATTGTTTCATAGTCTCTTTAACTTTTTAATTGCAGCCACTTGTAAAAGAGTTGTAAGAACAGTGAAGTATATCAATGCTCGAGTATCTAGGAGCCCCCGTTGAAATTGTTCATAATAGTAAATGGGGGAAATAATAAATAAGGAATCGTTAAGAATAGTTGGAATAAATAATAAAAAAATAACAACTACTGAAATTAAAAAAACGACAACTTGATTTTTGCTAAAAAGGGAAAAAAATTGGGTAATAGATAAAAATAGTATCGTTAAGAAAAAGGCGCCGAGATACTGACAAAGTAACAGACCAACGGTTACTTTCCCTAAAAAGAATAGACTTATTGGAACAGAGAGTGTTAATAAAAATGCAATCGTAAAACAAATTGAAACTGCAATAAATTTTGCTAAAACGATGATTTCTTCTTTTACTGGCAAACTTAAAAGCGTTTCGAGCGTTCCTGCTTTTTGTTCTTCAGAAAACACTCGCATCGCAAGTGCTGGCACAAAAAATAACAGTAGAAAAGGAATCATATCAAAAAAAGGTCGCATAGATGTATCATCGCGTAAAAAAACATCTTTCATAAAAAGAAAGTTTGCGATGATTGCAAACAAACATACGACTATATATCCGAGCGGGTTTTTAAAATAAAACGAGAGTTCTTTTTTTATTAAATTGTTAAGTTGGTTCATTGTTAAATTGTTAAATTGTTAAATTGCTATATGTTTCTTAAATAGTGCTTCGACCGCGCCTTTTTCCTTGGGTGTTTTTCCGTCGTAGACGAGCTTTCCGTGATCTATCATGAGAAGTCTCGTCGAAATATGTTCTACTTCAGAAAGGATATGTGTTGAGAGAAGAATGGTTGTATTATGCGCTCGATTAAGAATTAGTTGTTGAATTTTTTCTTGTTCGATAGGATCAAGTCCACTTGTTGGTTCATCAAGAATAAGTAGTTTTGGATTACCGATAAGTGCGGCCGCAAGTCCTACTCGTTGTTTTATTCCGCGTGAGAGTTCTTCAATTCGAGTGTTTAAAACAGATTCGATGTTTACTTGTGAAAATAAGTCAGGGGGTAGATCTGCATTTTTCATACACGATACAAATTGTAAATACTCGAGCACTCTCATTTCTGGATACAGCGGATTATTTTCAGCCAAATAGCCAATTTGTGAAAGAGTTTCAATCCTGTCGGTTTTTGGATTTTTATAAAAAATAGAAACAGTTCCAGAAGTTGGAGATAGGTGACCAATCAAGAGACGCATTGTTGTTGTCTTTCCGGCACCATTTGGTCCGAGTAATCCAATAACTCCGTTTTCTTTTATCGAGAATGTAAGATCATCGACGGCACGTTTTGCGCCAAATTGAATAGTTACGTGATCGCATGTAATCATGACCAGATACTATACACCAATTAGACCGTATTGACAAGTAGATCGGGGCGGCGCGCTTTGGTTATTTCAAACGCTTTGGTAATTCTCCAGGCACGAATTTGTGCATGGTTCCCCGAAAGAAGTATTTCTGGAACCTTTTTTCCATCAAATTCTTCTGGCCGAGTGAAATGTGGATACTCAAGAAGTTGAACGGAGACTGTCCCTTCATTTTTTAAGCGAACAAGTTCTTCGTCGTTAGGAACTGCGTTCATGAGCTCATCGAGTTGGACTTCAAAAAAACTTTCTTCTTCTGTCGCTTCTTCTTTTTTCAGAACGTTTGGGATAAGTCGAACTACCGAGTCGATGATTGCACACGCGGCAATTTCCCCACCCGTCATCACAAAATCTCCAATCGAGATTTCTTCATCGATGTAATCCAGAACCCGTTCATCAACTCCTTCATAATGCCCAGCAATTATCGTGAGTGATGGGAGCTGTGAGAATTCAACTGCTTTTTTTTGAGAATATATTGCCCCTTTAGCAGAAGTTAGTAAAATTTTACCGGGTAAAGGAATACTTTTTATTGCATCGGTGAGGCAATCGACCCGAAGTACCATTCCCGCTCCTCCTCCGTATGGTCGATCATCAACGGAGCCATACTCATTATTTGAAAAGTCACGAAGATTGACTACTTCGAGCTCTATTTGCTTATTTTTCACTGCACGAGCAATGATACTTTCGCCAAGAAGCGCGTTGATCATATCTGGAAAGAGCGTTATGACGGTGATTTTCATGATAGTATTATAATGGTTAAATTGTTAAATTGCTAAATTGTTAAATAATATATACTTGTCATCCCCGACTCGATCGGGAATCCATGGATTCCCGCCCCCTGAAGGGGACCTTCGGCCTTCGCGGGAATGACAATTTTAAGCAATATGAAAAAACCTGTCTTATTTGCAATAAAAGTCTATCAACGATTTCATATTTTCGATAATCCGATCTCTCGAATGTTTTTTGGTGCAAATGTCTGTCGCTTTACTCCAAAATGTTCTGATTACTCGTATCAAGCGATTGAGAAATATGGAGTAATCAAAGGAGGAAAAATTGCACTGATTCGAATTGCGAGATGCAATCCTAGATCTCCCGGAGGCCCCGACCCTGTGATATAATATTCATTCAATTCGTATGTTGAAAGATATAGAAAGAGTAGATCGTATAGTTGGTACAACAGTTGTTAAAAGAATGGCCACACCGCCAAATACATTACTTGGATTAGCAGTTCCATTTTCACAAGACGCTACCTTGGCTGACTTGACAGTTACTTATTTTAATGACGAAACTAATCGCCCAATTATCATCCCTTCCTTAAGAGAGGGACTTGGAGATAGGATTATACAATTGCGACATACTGCAGGACTTGCTCGGCATTTTCCACATAAGACGTTTGTGTTTTGGCAAGATGAGTTACGCGGGATAGAAAATTCACCCTACTTTAGTCTGCCTGAAAATGTACATCCTGAACCAGCATCAAGTGGAGGATCAATTACGCTGCACTTATACTCGCCTGACATTGCACTACAACCATTTCTCTCTTCTTACAATTCGAGACTAAAAAATCGTCCATACAATTCACGAGACGTAGATGTGCTGATCAAAATTGCTAGAAATGAAGGTAGGATCAATTATAATCTTTTTTATGAACCCATATTTAAAATATCCCCAGATCAAGTAGAAAACCACCCAGTACAATCAGATGTCCTTTGTTTACCAGATGCAATAGCTCTACCGGGTCAAAAAAGATCAAGAAAGTCTCTTTCACCAGAAACATGGGGAAAGGTTTTTTCACAAATGGACCCCTCCCAAAGACTCGCAATTGTAATTGGAACTGCAAATCCAGCATATTGCCATGAAGTAGTTCGTGTAGCTCACGAGGTAGGAATGGAGCATGTTGATGAGATTGAAGGCGATATTCATGTTGTCATTGATGCAATTCTTTCAACGAGAAAGTTTGTTGGAATGGATAGTGGGACCACGCATCTTGCTGCCGAAGTAATTAAAGCAGCAAGAGCAGCAGGGAGAACTATTAACTTTAGAGAATTGTTTTTAGATAGTGTTTTTCCATTTACAGACTATGGAATTCCAGATGTTGATGGTTTATTCAAAACACTCGTGCATTACTCAGGTCCATCCGGAGATCTAGACAGAATCGATCCAGTCGCTGTTGCAGCATTTATCAGCTCATAAAATAGGAGTATACTAATTCGTATGGAAGCAATTTTGATTGTAGTTATCCGCTCTGTAATTGTATATTTATTTATCATTGGCGCGATTCGGCTTTTTGGAAAAAAGGAACTTTCGCAACTTTCAGTTATTGACCTCGTATTTGTACTTTTAATCTCAAACTCCGTTCAAAATGCGATGGTTGGGCCAGACACAACGCTTCTAGGAGGACTCATTGCCGCACTTACACTCTTTCTCGTAAATGCATTTTTAAAGGACCTTGTTTTCAAGAATAAAAAATTTGGAGCTTTACTACAAGGCGACCCATTGATGCTTGTGTATAAAGGGAAAATATTTGAAAACCATCTGAAAAAAGCGAAAATTACAGACGACGAACTTAAAGCAGCAGTTCGAGAGCATGGAGTCAAATCAACAAAAGACGTTGATTTGGCAATTTTGGAGGTTGATGGAAATATAAGCGTTCTTTCGCATGATTTCACGAAGAAGACGAGAAAAAGGAGAGTCCACAAATCACTTTCGTTTGGGAATTAAATCTATCTGTTTTTATATGCTATTCCGAGCTTTGGAGCAAAGATCGACTTAATGACTTTTTTAGGAACTTGGGCAAATATTTGAGGTAAAAATTTCGAGGCATCAAGTATTTCAATTAGAACCATTTCTCTTTCTGGTGAAAAATGAACGATAAGACCACCCGTCTGTTCGGCATAATCGATTTTTTTATCATTCAAATCTATCATCAAAACGTCGTCTTCACTGTTGTAGTTAACTTTCATATTAATAATATCTTCCTTTTTCTGCAGGATATATTGTAATAACTTTTATTATATCACCTTCGAATTTGTATACAACACGTAAAACATGGTTTTTATCGAGTTTTTTTGACACGATAATATTAGGCAAATCCGAAATTGAATCAATATGGTCCGGATTTCCAATTATTCTTTTGATCCGTTGTTCAGAAATTATGATTCCTATCTCTCGTAGTCTAGGAATCTTTTTATCGATAACATGTTTCGTGAATACAAATTTCATACGGGCCCCCATTCGTCGCAGAAAATGTATCAGACAAGTATTGAACTGTCCACGGACTATATGCCGCAAAAAGGTGGTTTTAGATTGATAGAAGAGCTTATTTACTCTGTTATGGCAAACAGTGGTCATGACGACTAATTTATTTCTAATTGCCTATTACCAGGCTCTGTTATAATAACATCGTGAAACCAATAAAGTTATTTATAAGTTATTCTTCAGAAGATAACGAAGTAGCAGGCTTAATCAAACAATATGCCGAGTGTTATTTCGGCTTCATTGTTTTTATAGCTCATTCAGATATCAGTGGGTCAATGGAATAGGAAGGTGAAATAAGAAAAAACCTCGAAGACTCCGATTTTTTTATCCCATTGTTGTCAGATCATTTTCGCTTATCTTTATTCACAGATCAAGAAACTGGAATCGCAATTGCTTTGAACAAAAAAATTATTCCGATTAAAATAAGTATGAATCCGTATGGATTTATCCACAAACTCCAAGCACTGAAGTGTAGAGGAAAAGAGACTAGTGATATCTTACATACAATAACATCTATTTTTTACTTATCTATAAATGAAAGCGACTTCATCCAATATCAAAGAAGGGCTATAAATAGTGTTATTTCAGCATTACAAAAGAGTGGTTCATTTAAGAACACTCGTATCATAGTAAGAACTGTTATGAATATTAAAAACCTTAGTTTAGAAAACTTGGAGAGCATTAAATTTGCCGTTGAAAAGAATTCTCAGGTTAGAAATGAAGTTTACGCCATCCCAGATTTATTAAAATTCCTTTCTGAGGAATATGCTTATAAAATTACAATTTGAAATAGTTAATAATAATGTGTAAACTATGTTTATGAAACATAAGAATAAAACTAGCCATAGTGAAGAGCAAGAATACAAAGAAATAATTAAGTTAATAGATGGAGCTTATGAAGATGTAAGAAAATATATTAAATATAATTCTCATAAGGAATCTTCGTATAAAAAGTATACCCAACTTTAATAAACGCACCCGTAGAAATGCTTTTTTGTGTGTTAGCCTTTCAAACGAAGAATCATTACTTCCACAAGAACTAAGTCATTGATATAATAAATCTATTCATGAAGAAAGATTTTGATCGGGCGCTTGCGGATGTTGGAAATATTAATGAAGTAGAGATCGCTGTACTCACACTTCTTGGCAATACGAGAAATCATAAGGGACAGACCAAAGTTTTTTGCATTTTGGAAAAAAGTCGTAGAATGTGGCCACATAACCGATATCTTTATGATGCCGCGATGGGAAAAGTCAGAAGGGGCTACGTTTGAGCATGATAATGCGAAAAAACGAGGGATGGGTGTGCATTTTATTGAAATAGATGAGGAGATTTCTCGGTTATAAGGACCCCAGAGATTCTATCGCTCGCTTCACTCGCTCCAGAATGACACCCTTATTCTTTGATACAATATGCTCATAATTCATATGAGAATTTACAATAAAAAAGCAACGCGGGATTATACAGTAATCGAAACCTATGAAGCGGGTATTGCGTTGCATGGGGCAGAAGTGAAGGCTGTGCGTGCGGGAAATATGAAACTTGAGGGTGCACATGTACGATTTATCGATAATGAGCTGTTTCTCGTAAATTCCGAAGTCTCGATCTACAAATTTGCTCGTCCTGAAGATTACAATCCTACACGCACAAGAAAACTACTCTTACACAAGGGGGAGATTTTACGCTTGAGAACAAAAATGAAGACGGCAAACAATTTGACTGTTATACCTATAGCATGTTATAATAAGAAGAGCTTATTAAAGCTTGAAATCGCGCTTGTTAAGAGTAAAAAGAATTGGGAAAAGAAGCGAGTAGAACAGCGTAAAGATGAAGAAAGAAAGATTGAGAAAGAAATGAAGGAATATAGGGGATGAATGGTATCGACGTAGAGATCAGCACATTAAAAAATCGCCAGGCCGGACCTATCCGTTAAATAGAAAACTCTAAATGCAGAAGATAATTCTGTAGGTTACGGCTACCAATATGCACTTGCTGCATAATCAGTAGTTAGTAACCCGTTTTCTTCACCGTTTTACTCTGTGTTCAACACGAAGAAAGCGAAAACCAATACAGAGTGCGTAGTTTCTGGATTTTATAGCTAGTTTGCCAGATTCTGCAAAGGCCCCTCGGGGTATACAAACAATTGCTTCCACCGAAAATTGATGATTATATCGGCGGAATACTAAATCATCTATGCCTGGCTACACGATTTGCAATGTGCCTTTACGGACCCGGGTTCAACTCCCGGCATCTCCACACTTCGCCCCGTCGGATTGGCGGGGCTTCGCGTGGCAAGCCACCATTTAAGAAAAAGTTGGGGTCGAGAATAATGGCGAAGTGTGTCCCGCGTAGCTCGAGCGTACGCGAGAAGCGAAGTGGGATTATATGTATTACGTATATATTCTTAAACTTTCAGACGATTCATACTATATTGGTTATTCTACTGATCTCAAAAGTCGAATTAAAACTCACAATGGCGGAAGTGTCCCTTCTACAAAAAACTTTCGACCAATCAAATTAATTTATTATTCAGCGTTCCTTATCCAAAAAAAGGCAACAGATTTTGAAAAATATTTGAAGTCCTCCTCTGGTTTTGCATTTAGAAATAAACGACTAGTCTAGGATTTTATTCATTCCATAGGCGCTGAAAATGATAAGCGCTCCACCCATTAATTCTTTGAGAGTTGGTAATTCCTTATAAAACAAGAGTCCAAGAGTAATTGCAAATAAAGGAGAGATTATAAGTAAGTTATTTGCAAGTACTGCCTCTATCTTCTGAAAGCCGTAATTTGATAGGAATAAGTACGCAACATTAGCGATACCTGCCCCTATAACCGTAGTAATAATGAGAGTTGACCAGGTTGTGATCGATGGTAGCTCTTCATGCAACATAAATGACGTTGCTATGAGTAATGTGGTACTGATAAAAAACATAAGAGTCGACATTTCATAATTATTAAGAAGATTACCGTGCTTTCTGCGGAGTACAAAGCCAAGCGATAAGAAAATACTCGATATAAGTGCCAGTATTTCTCCTGTGCCCCAACTAAAAATGTTTGAATAATCCTGTACAGATATAAGAAGTACTCCAGCAAGCCCGACAATGAGATAAATGAGTTTTTGAGCTGTTAGTTTTTCCTTCAGTATGAGAACTCCAAGCAATGCAACGATTGGAAGCGCTCCAATAAATGAAATCGTACTAATTTTTGCCATACCCACTGATATTGAAAACAGGGTGACACCTAGAAGATATGTTGCAGCAGATCTAACTACAAGTAAAGCCCATTCATTCATTGAAACTCTCTTTAGTTTCCCAAAATCAAGATTCTTATAAAATAAAACTATACTTAAAATAAAAGCCGCGCCAATTCTAAGATATACCTGTTGAAGTGGAGTAAACTTCGTGCCAAGGACTCGAGCAAAAAGTCCCATTGAAGCTATAACAGCAGAAAGCACTATTACTGCGATAATCCCTTTCTCTCTTTCGGATTTTCCTTGCATATGGTTGATTATATCACCAGTTCACATCCCTCCATGTGATAAGAGAGAGGAGGTTTATATCGTGCCTACCTGCACATATTGCAATCGATTACTCCAGTGTATAATGTAGTCGTAAACCTGGTTCCAATTATTTGATACAATGTCCACACCAATAATAAAATCTTGAACCTATTTGACCAATTTTAAGACATTCTTGTCAAATGTAGCGAAATAGTTGAGTTTATACTGATTAAAAAAAGCAATATTATACGAATCTTCCAAATCAAGCGAGGATTTTCCGAAAATAGTACATGCCTCTTGTAAAATTTCTCTATTTTCAACATCAAGAAAATTCATCTTCAGAATATTTTGTAAATGATGTACGCACGAAGATTTATTCCTTTTATAAAAACTTGATAAAACCCAGTATATTTCAAAAAATACTATTACCGATGTGTATATTTTTACCTGTTCGTTAATTGCTTGCTCGAATAATGTGTATACTTTTTGGAATTGCGCTTCATTATCTTTTAATAGTAACCGCAGAAAATAATTGGTGTCAATAAAATAAGACTTCATACTGTACCTTGAAAATATACTTGTTTTGACTTTTTAATAATATAATTGAGGGATTTTTTTTTATACTTTCTAGGAAGTTGTACTGATCCAGCAACCGTATCCAGTAATAGTTGCGCCTTACTTAGTGTAAGTGTATTATTTTTTACCTCAACAACTAGTTTGTCTCCTTGCGACAATCCTAGTAATGAATAAACGGCCGCCGGAATAGTGACTTGGCGTTTACTTGATATCCTTACACTAGTATACATCGTAAGGAAAATATAGCATGGTAAGGAGACGATGTCAAGGGGTATTTTATAAGTTCTTGGTACAATAATCACATGGCTTCTCGCATAAATAGTATTCTGGTCTTCCTACTTCTTCTTTTCCTCCCAACCCAACTCGGAAAACACTTCTTCATGGATTTTTCGTTCATAAACGGAGTACGCATCGATTATCTTGCTCCAACGTTCTATTTGGTAGACATACTCGCTCTTTTACTCATCGCTTTTAACTGGAAAGTAATATGGAGGAAAATTGTTAAATTGTTAAATTGTTATATTGCTACATCGTTAAATTGTTTGATTGGTCTTCTGTTACTGGTTGGGATAAATGTGATAGGTGCAAAGGAACCCATGATGGGGCTATATGTGGTGGGGAGGTTGGTGGAGATGTATGCGTTGTTTGTGGTGTTTAGTGGGAGATCCCGAAACGAGTTCGGGATGACGAAGGGGTCGTTTGGGATGACAGTTTTAGTGCCACTCTTTATTGGATCAGTCGTTGAGCTCTTTTTATCGCTTTCCCAGCTTATCACCCAGCATTCTTTGCAAGGAATCTTCTATTTTTTGGGAGAACGAGCGTTTAGTGTGAGTACTCCGGGAATTGCGACAATATCTATGTTTGGAAACCAGGTTTTGCGGGCATATGGCACATTTTCGCATCCGAATAGTATGGGAGGATTCTATTTGCTCCTCTACGTATTTGTGTTGTTCACACCGAGATTCTTCTCCCTCGACTTCGCTCGGGATCAGAATGACAAGGAGGTGGGATCCCGAAACAAGTTTGGGATGACGACTTTACTTCGTTTTGGAATATTGGTGATATCGAGCTGTCTTATTCTGATTTCTTTTTCCAAGGTCGCGATTGTGTGTTTTGTACTCGTTAATGCGTATTCTTCACTGAAAGAGCTGAAGCTTGACTGCCGGTTTTGTAAGTTTGCGAGGGTATTTATTTTAGGAGTAGTTTCTCTCATATTCTTAAGTGGACAATCTGACATTTTGTCATGGGATAAACGAGTATTGTTGATAAAACAATCATTTGAATTAATAGCACAACATCCTTTATTTGGTGTAGGTCTGGGAAATTCCCTATATTACCAATCGGGGCTTTTGAGCAAGCTTCCGTACTCATTTATACAACCAGTCCACAATATTTTCCTTCTTTTTGTAACAGAAGTTGGAATAGTTATTACCGGAGCAATCGTTTATCGGATGTGGAGATCCCGAAACAAGTTCGGGATGACTAGTATGAGAATAGTATTGCTCGTTATCGTCATAACGGGATTTTTCGACCATTACTGGCTAACACTCATTCAAAACCAGATACTGATAGGAGTTATTCTCGGAATGTGTATGAGGTATCCCGAAACAAGTTCGGGATGACGTAAGAAGTAGTCGCGACGATAGATGACACAAATAGGGTGGAGATTACCACCCCATTGTGAAATCAGCTTCAAAACTTACTTGATCATTCTCTTTAGGGACTTTCCTGCGGTGAAGCCAGGAGTTTTTGTTGCAGGAATTTGAATTTCTGCTCCCGTTTGTGGATTTCGTCCCTTTCGAGTGGCTCGCTTTCGAACGAGAAATGTTCCAAATCCAGTTACGACCACTTTTTCACCTCGCTTCATTGCTTCTGAAATTGTTGCAAAAATAACAACCACTGCGTCTTTTGACGCCTTGGAAGTTAGGTTTGCTTTCTTAGCAACTTGTGCTACTAAATCTGCTTTTGTCATTTATCTTGTCACCTCCTTTAAAATAGGAATCAACTCGTAAATAGATGTCGCCATCTAGGAATAATCTTAGGGGGTTTAGACCATCTTGTCAATCTATATTTTGACGATCCTTTTGTAACAATCTATATCAGGAGTGACTTGTTGCAAAGGCGCGCGTTTCGCGAATGACTGTAATTTTGACTTGTCCGGGGAATGTTGGGAACTTTTCTTCAACTTCTTCCCGAATTTGATTAGCCATAATTTCAGCGTCTGCGTCGGTTACCTCTTCAGGGCGAACGATTACCCGAAGTTCTCGCCCTGCCTGGAGCGCATACGCTTCAGCTATTCCTTTTTTGGCCTTTGCAATATCTTCAATCGTTTTTATGCGTTTAAGATATTCCTGAAAGTCTTCGTGTCGCGCACCCGGCCGCCCGCCGGAAATTGCATCAGCAATGTAGACAATGACGCCTTCAACCGAGTTAAACGGAACATCCTCGTGGTGACTGGCAACTGTATCAATAACCGCTTGGTCCATCTTATATTGCTTAAGTATATCCACACCAAGCGTGACGTGTGATCCTTCTTTGTCGGTAATAACCTTTCCTATATCATGGAATAAGCATCCAAGCTTAACCGTTACAACATCAGCCCCGAGCTCGTGGGCTAGAGCTACCCCGATGCGGGTTTCTTCAAGTGTATGAAGAATCATATTTTGCCCATATGAGAAACGATATTTAAAGCGGCCAAGTAAGCTCATGAGCTCTGTTGGAACATTATATAGCCCTACTGAATGACACAGTTCCTCACCAGCTTTTGCAATAATCTTATCCATGTCTTCACGCGTTTTTGCAACAATCTCTTCAATTCGTTCCGGCTGAATTCGTCCGTCCCGAAGCAGTCGTTCCATTGAGACGCGCGCTACTTCTCGGCGCATGGAGTCAAATGAAGAGAATTTAATAATTCCTTCTTCTTCAAGATCGACGTCGACTCCGGTTGCAAGCTCAAATGTACGAATATTTCTGCCCTCTTTTCCAATAATTCGCCCCTTCACATCCTCACTTGGCAAACTTACGGTAGAAAGGGTGTATTCGGCGGCATAATCGACGGCTCCATAGCGCATCGCGTCCATGAGAAGTTCACGAGATTTGACTTCAAGCGTTTGCTTAACCTCTTCTTCAGCCGCTTTAATCTTTTTTACAATCTCTTCTTTAAGTTTTTCTTCCCAGCCTTTTAAAATGAGGTCGCGTGCGGCTTCTCCAGAAAGTTTAGCTATTTTTTCAAGACGCTCAAGAACTTCTTCTTTTTTTTGAAGAAGCTCTGTTTTTTCTTTCTCAAGTTTTGCCTTTTCAGCACTAGTCCAATTTTTTTCACTGTCGAGTGCCGATTCTTTTGATCGAAGTTTTTTTTCATGCTCAACAACGTCAGCGGTGAGTCTTGCCGCATTTTCTTCGGCTTTTGTTTGGATGTGAATGGCATCTTCTTGTGCCTTCAGAAGTATTTCTTTGGCTTGAATTTGTGTTTTTTGTAACGATTCTGTTGCTTCAAACTTTTTTTCTTTGAGCGCACTTACGAGTCTGTATAATTTCATAGATTCATATGAGGAAAAGGCGCAGATGTGTTATAGAACAGGTTGTTGCAATAACTTAGAGCACAGAAAATAGATTCTCTGCGCGTGAGATAGATAAAATACTATTCTGGTGGTTCGTTGCAACAAACTCAATTTCCATAACTATTATTTTTTTGCGGTTTTCCTTAAAAAAATTTTAATTGGTTGTATTATATAGAAGATTCTCTAAATGTTCAAGGGCCACTTGAATTACACTGTAGGGAAAGCCTTTTCGAAGAAGGAGGTCAGTTGCTTTCTTCTTTCTCGTTGGGATGTCAAGTTCTGCGAGTACTTTGGCTTTTTTTATGAGAATCCTTGTGGCAAGCTCGACCTCCTCAACTGGATTATTGGCGAAAAATTCCTCAAGAAGATTCTTGTCAACTCCTTTTTGCATGAGTTCTGACATGAGCCCACGAACTCCACGAGGGCGAAAATAGGTACGATTATCCACCCACCACTCAATAAACTTCAAATCATCCAAATATTCCCGCTCAATAAGTCGTTCGATAATTCTCGCTGAAGCTTCATCAATATTTCGAATAGTTCCCTCGAAGTGCTTGAGCTTCTTGGGAATATAAAGCATCATTTCGTGTATTGAGTGGGGGCGGCCCATGATAAGTGAAACACACTTTTGAAAGATCAGATCCTCAATTTCATGCTCGTCCATACATTACATTGGCTCTTCTTCTTTTGTCTTTTTCTCTGCTACCGGCTCCTTCACCTTTCCGAATGCTTTTTTGTAGACTTCATCTGTTATTTGTTTTTTGAGCTTGGGATCGCCTAAGATCGTTTCTCGTGCTTGATCGCGGCCTTGTCCGACAACAATATCGCCCATTTTTATGAATGCACCGCTTTTTGTCAGAATTTCAAGGTCGAGCGCGGCGTCAACCACACTTCCTTCTTTATCGATTCCGTCTTTGGTGACCACAAATGTTGCTTCTTTGAATGGTGGAGCCACCTTATTTTTCACAATCTTAACCCGAGTTCGTGTGCCTACAACCTGATCTCCTTTTTTAATTGTTTCAATTTTGCGCACATCCATGCGAAGTGAGCAGTAAAACTTTAACGCCATTCCGCCAGGGGTAGTCTCGGGATTCCCAAACATAACGCCGATCTTCATGCGTAGCTGATTGGTAAAAACGACGGTTGTTTTTGATTTCGAAACAACACTCGTGAGTTTTCGAAGTGCTTGGGACATAAGCCGAGCCTGCACGCCCATTTGGGCGTCTCCCATATCGCCTTCTATTTCTGATTTTGGAACAAGTGCGGCAACAGAGTCTATGACAACAACATCGACTCCGCCCGAACGAATGAGACTTTCGGCAATCTCAAGTGCCTGCTCACCCGTGTCTGGTTGTGAGATAAGAAGGTCGTCAAGATTAACTCCCAGCGTGATGGCCCATGCTGGGTCAAGCGCGTGTTCGGCGTCGATGAATGCGGCAATTCCACCCTCGTTTTGAACTTGGGCAATGAGATTGAGACAAATAGTGGTTTTCCCTGATGCTTCCGGACCGTAAATTTCAACAATTCTGCCCTTTGGAATACCACCGACGCCAAGGGCAATGTCGAGCGGTAATATGTTTGTTTTAAAGACCTCAACGGGAATTGTTGCTTGGTCGCCCAGACGCATAATCGAACCTTTTCCGTATTGTCTTTGTATTTGGTCAACAACTGCCTGAACTGCGGCAAATTTTGGGCTTTTTTTATCTAGATCCATAGTAATCTTTTGTGATAATTTATAGTGGCTTCATGATAGAATATCATCTATCGGAAGTCAACAGCATATATGCAGCAAAAATGAGGGTTTGGTTTGTTAGAAAGGTCTAAAATATACAATAGAGCGTAGATACCCGTTTGGAGAACAACTGGGGTGCCAGTTTAAAGCGGGGGTCCCCACTTGTTCGAGAAATGGGTATCAAGCGATTTTGTATACCTGTGAATCTCTACGGGGAGTAGTATAATGGCAGAATGCGCCGCTGGGGGTGGTGCGGTCCGGGTTCGATTCCCGGCTCCCCGAAAGGCCAAAAAAGCCAGTCAAAAAGACTGGCTTTTTTGCATAAAAAACGATATGATAGTCACCAATTATGACTCAGGTTGTCGTGAAATGCCAAATCTGTAATTTACAATTCTTCAAAGAACTTCGACGATATAATGAGTCAATAAAATTTAGGTGGTCGTTTTATTGTTCTAGAGAGTGTTTCAATAGGTCAAAGTATACACAGCAAATTCTTCGATGTAGTAATCCTGCGTGTATAAAAGAATTTTCTAGAGAACAAGGAGATATTAACCCTTTAGGAGCTAATTTTTGCTCCAGAACTTGCGCCAACTTAATTAATACAAAGAAATATGTAAGAAAGAGTGGGAGAAAGCTCACAAACTGTGTTGTATGTTCTAAGCAATTCCCTGGGCCAAATAAGTGTTGTTCCCCTGCGTGTAGAAAGATTCTCCTAGAGTCTCTTATTCTTACAAAAGAAGACATTCTTGCTCAGATCAGAGATTTTTATAGTAAGTACGAAAGAATTCCTTTAAAAATAGAGTTTAGTCATACAAAAGCAGCTCGAGGTCTTTTTGGAAGTTGGAATAAAACAATCCTCGCCGCGGGTTTTATTCCCAACCCAGTTAAATTCGCAAAGAAATATAAGGCACAAGACGGACATATGTGCGATTCTTTTTCAGAAAGAATTATTGATGATTGGTTATTCAAGATGCAAATTCCACATAAAGTTCATGTTCGATATGCCGACAGTAAATTTTTGGCCGATTTTGTAATTGATGAAAAAATTGTAGAATTTATCGGACTTGAAGGAGAGCTGGAAAATTATGACAGATCCCTTAAAAAGAAGCGGGAATTATGGAAAGATAGAGGTATTCATGTAATTGAAATTTACCCAAAAGACTTATTTCCAACAAATAGACTTAAGCTTATTCTTGGTAGTTTATTAAAATAGCTCCTTATTTAAGCTCCTTTCGGCTTCTTTGGTTTTTTTGGCTTTTTGACTTCCTTACGGTCTCGGTGATCTCCTTTTCCCATGGTGTATATATTTAAATTGGTAATTAATTAAGTATATACGAAATTAGTCCACAAAGGTGAGGGCGACGCCGAGCTTGTTGGCACGGCCGGTGCGTCCGATGCGGTGAATGTAGTCTTCGTAGGTGGCAGGCATATCGTAGTTAATGACGTGCGACACATTATCAATATCAAGTCCACGAGCTGCAACGTCGGTAGCCAAAAGAATGGTCGTCACATTTCGTTTAAAGAGGTCGAGAGCTTTCTGACGCTGTGGCTGACGCTTATTCCCATGAATTGCGTCGGCCTTAAATCCACGCCGAACGAGTTCATCCGCAAGTTTTTGCACGCCCCATTTGGTTCGTCCAAAAATGAGAACTTTCTCAAACTGTTTTTGAAGTAGAAGATCATGTAGTTGCTCGAATTTCCTCGATTTATCATGAACTCGAATTATGTCTTGATCGATGTTTTGGGTAGTATCTTGTTTTTTTACAGAAACAGTAATTGGGTCTGTCACAAAAGCCCGAAGAACAGCTTTTACCTTTTCATCAAATGTTGCGGAGAAAAAAAGTGACTGGCGTTTTTGGGGAAGAAGAGAAATCAAATAAGTGATATCGGTTATAAATCCAATGTCAACGATGTGGTCGACCTCATCAAGAACAACCGTGTCAAATGTCTCGAGATCGAGATCGCGAGTATTGCTCAAGTCCTTTAGTCGTCCGGGAGTTCCAATAACAAAGTTGTAGCGACGTCGCAAATCAGCTTGCTGACGGTACGCACGAGTTCCACCGATACAAAGTACCGAGTAAATTCCCAGCCTGTATGTAAAATCCTCAAATTCTTGCTGAATTTGGGTCGCAAGCTCACGAGTTGGGGCAACAATGAGAACTTTCGAGTAGGGGTTCTTGAGCACTTTATCAATTAATGGAATGAGAAACGCGGCAGTCTTACCCGTGCCGGTATTAGCAATTCCGATAACATCTCGTCCTTCCATAATATGTGGGATCGCTTGATCTTGAATGGGCGTTGGCTCGGTATATTTTTTATATGCAATATTTCCTTTGAGCGGGAGAGAAATATTAAGCGTTTCGAATTGTATCGTAGAAACAGGTACTTCTTGAGGAGCGCTCTCTTGTGGAACCACTCGTTTTACGAGGTCAGAGGGATTAAACGACTTTATCGGGCGCTTATTAGGCGTAGAATATCGTCCCCCCGGGCGGGGAAAACTATTTCGTGGATTATATGACCGTCTTTGTTGATACATACTATGAAAAATCAAATATTGAAGTGCAGAAGACGCGGATGATCGAGTTTCTGGGAGGCTAAATTCCTATCACTTAAAAAGAGTATACCATAGATAAAAGCAAATAGCAAGCGGACTATAGGTCTTCGATTCCAGCCAGGTACCGTTCAATCTCCAAAACCGCCGCAATTCCCATTCCTACCGCCGTGCCTGCTTGGCGGAACTCAAAATCTGCAACGTCCCCAGCCGCAAACACCCCGTCAACAGAGGTGCTATATTGGTATGCGAAGTTAATTCCAGAGGATGGAAGGTCGAG
>MFZQ01000004.1 GCA_001789445.1 Candidatus Roizmanbacteria bacterium RIFCSPHIGHO2_02_FULL_40_13b
TGTGTCCCATCAAACGAATTAATTCAGCTTTTCGGCCTTGCGCTGCTACAAGACCTTGCTGCATATTTTCTATCGTTATTCCAGCTCCTGCAAGAACTGCATTAAATGCATCTGGATTTGCTAAATTTACACCCAGGGCATCTAGCTGAGCCATGACTCCGTCGAGCTTGTCCGGAGGAACCGTCTTACTTGCAAACTCGCGAAGATTATCCATGGTGAGAATTCCATTATTTTTGGCAACATCGAGGACAAGTGCATCAAGTCCTTCTTCAAGTTCAGGCGTGAGTGCGCCATCGGGAGTTTTTTGTTGTTCGATAGATCGTCTTACTAGCTCTTGATCTGTTCCAGTAAAGTTGGAAAGGATAAGCTCGGCATCCGTTTGCATCATGATTGAAGCGAGTTGGCCTTTTGGAATTTCAACGGGTTCATCTTGTCCATCGACCTTACAGGTGAGAATACCGCCGGCACTTTTAATAATTTTTGTAATTCCTTTACCTTCAACGGTATATTTTGGCTTATTATCAGAATCAGTAAGTACAATCCCTTTGCCGGTGAATTCGCCATCTTTCAATGTTCGAATAGTTCGGTTCATGAAAAGCGCGTCTTGGGCAGGATTTGCTTGACGAAATGCTTCCTGGGCTGGGCGATCAGGCAATGCTCTTAATCGATCTCGTACCTCTGTTGTCGCATTTGCAATGACAATTGTGCCAGCGACTGCTAGTTCACGCTGTCGAATCTCGAGTTGAATTTCAGGACTAAGGAGGGATGTATTGGCTTCGGCAGTATCATCGGTTGATTCATCTTCTGTTGCGGGATCTGCGGCTGGTTCGGGTTGAACAATCGGCTCGGTTGCAACTATATCAACTGGTGGCGGTGTACCTTCTTCTTCTCCCATATTTTCAATAATACTTGAAATGCAAATAAACTACAAGTAATATGAAGTCATATGACGGATCCCGAGGATAACGTAATAGCAGCTGCGAATGAACCGGAAAATAATACGCCTAGTGTAGAGGCAGGCCCACCAAAAAAAGAATATATTCTTAACGATATTAAGCGTGAAACATTTAGGAACGAGGGAAGACCATTTCATTTAGAAGCTGAAACAGTTGATAATTTTTCTAAAGTTGTACGCCAACATTACTCTGTTTTTCGAGAAGTTCCTGCGGGTACGCTTGAACCATGGCAAGCACAGTTTCAGAAAGTATTTCAAGCCCGAGTGGAAGCGACAACAGGCAAACCAATTGGTTCGCTAACCGAAACGGAACTACGTCAAGCAATTGAAGCAGAATCTGTAGCGTTTGTTTCCGAAGCCGCAAATTTGGAAACGGCTGTGGCGATCACAGAATTTAATCTTACTGCGCTTGAACGTGGACTGCAAGTAAATGTAAGAAATTTGAGGACACTTAATACAAGTATCGATGTTGAAATTCCAGAGACAATATCTGCTGGTGCAGACGTTGATAGGTATCGTGCTTCTACACCAATTGGAACTTTAACTGGCACTGTTGTTCGAAGAATAATTGGGAATAAAGCAATTACTTTGCCCGAAAGAATAAATGAACTAATTGATAGGTACCCTGGTGGAGTAAGACCGGCGATAATAGCTCATCTAACTCCATCCGAACAAGCGAAATATATTGCAGAAGTTCAAACTCGACAAGTGAAGAATGTTACGAATAAAACAACAGACTTCCGGGTAGATTTCCCGGCTACAGCGGCGGCTTATACGGTAAATATGGCTCCGCTTACTCCCGCACAAAGAATTTTCATAGAATCATATGGATTGCATGATGGTGAAAATTATAACAGCAATAGTACCATCGATCCTCTTAACCCCAATGAAACTATAAATTTGACTACAGAGATGAGGCAGACGATAAAAGCCTTAACAAAATCTAGACTTGATTTTTATACTGCAACAGGAATGGAAATCGCACGAGTCAAAATGAATTTTAACGATCTTACCGAAATTCAAGCTCCTCATACTGATATCCAGCATAGTGCTTACGACACGCTAAGTGCTCTTGGGGCATTTAATGCAGAAGATCTTCGTCTTGAATATGCTTCACAAGCGGTATCTAAAGCAGAACGGGAAACCACGCGTATGTTACGTGAGGACGAAATGCGTAAAAAGGAAAGCAGAGAACGTTCTATTTTGGAGGCGCAAAGGGATTCATTAAGTACTGTAGACGCTGCTGCGTCTGAAGCCGAACGCAAAAGGATTGGAGATTTAATAAAACAAGAGCAAGAAAATCTAGCAAAAGCACAAGCTCGGGAAGCAGCTGAGGCAACGATAGTCGCAAATGAAGCTAGAGTTAAAGAAATTGAAGATGGTTTTCCTGCAGGGTCAACAGAAATAGCTGACTATGAAGCTTGGTTGCGGGCATCTGCAACTGCAAGAGTAAGAATCGCGAATGTAGCAATACAAAAAGCCCTATATGAACCATCCTTGAGAAGGTTAAAGGAATTAGAAGCAGATAGGCTTAAATTTTTACCATCCACACCTAATAACCAAGGAAGTGGGAGAGGCGGAGCACCTCGGGTCCCACCTGCACCAAATCCTGTTGATCCACTAACCATTGAAACGTACAATGATATTAAAAAACAGATTAATGATCTTCGTGCTTCATTTCGTGATCATCGCGGAAGGACGATTACTTTGGCCCAGGTAGAGACGTTATTAGGAAGAATCGATAGTCAAGTATTATCAGATACACAGTTTCTTTCACTACCTGAACAGTGGACAGAGACAAATGCACCAGGTGTAAAAGGATTACTAGATGAAAGACGTCGATTAGTTGCGCAAGTCACACGGCAGAGAAACACAATTCGAGCAGGAATAGGAAGTACATATGTTCGTGAAGCTTCGTCTGACATTCAGGAAAAAATAGCCACGCTTACTGAGCAGCTTACCCAAGAAGACAAGCCTGAAACATTTCAAACAAGACGAAAACAAGCAATTGAAACATATTTACAACAGGTTGCAACACCAGAAGCGATGGTTGCGCTCGAAAATAGACTTAGACTTCTTGGTCTTCCAGGTGGACTTGATTTCCCACATCACAATTTTTATGATAATTATCCGCGAGTATATATTCGTGCATTACAAGCTGCGTTTGGGGATGAAGTTGTTGGTGAAAATGCTTTAGCTTTTGATCAATTTTCACGATTAATTACACCTGAAAAATTTACTCGAATTTATAATACTCTTCATCCAGGGTCTATAACAGATGACGCAAGTTTCCGTGCCCTAGCTGTAGGATCAGTTGATCGAGCTGTTGTTGATGCGATTATGGCCCAACTTAAACAAGAAGCAGTTGTTGATTTATCACTTGGTGCGGTACCACTTGTGGAACAACGACGCATGCGTTCAATTTCAGCAGTGACTCCAGATACTGCTAGGTTAAGTCCAGCTGAAATAGCACAGGTTAAGAGTTTGGAACAACAGATATTTTATTATGAAGATGACGCAGATTTGAGAAGGAGATTATTAATATTAACTGCAACGAGTGCTGTTCCACCTCAAACTCCGTATGCCTTTTTTGGATCACGTGCTAGAATAAAGAAGGCGGCGGCATTTGCTCGTGAAATTGATATTATTCGTAAGCAAAGACGAACACAAGCGTTTGGAGCAACAACATAAATATGAATCAATTTTCAATAGAAGACATCATAAAAATACTTTTTCAAAATAATTCAGTCGAAAGAGATAGGCTTTTAGCGGAATATCTAACATATGAGGATGCTCGGAAAAGTGATGTGACAAGAATTCTTTTAGATCAATTTCATGATTTTACAGAAGGTCTTGCAATATCTAAATATCAAACATTATTAAAAGAAGTCAGTGAAGGTAAACGACAAATAGCTGGAGATATTATGCAACAAGCGCGAGCGGCAGTTTATAAGGAATTAGAACCAATTTTGTCTGGAAAGCAGAACGATACCCAAGAAATTCAGGCGATTCAGGATAAGATTCATACGCTTGCATCGAATTAGTAGATAGTAGTCAGCATCCAGTAGTCAGGGGAAACTTTATTCTTCGATCTCAACTCCAAGTAGTCTCTGGATGACTTCTTTTTTGTAGCGGCGGTCGCCACGGGAATTGATTCTTATCGCCGGAAGTTTACCTCGTTTGCCCCACCTTTTAATCGTAAGCGGGGAGACGCGCAAGATGTCGGCGACTTCTCGAATTGTCAACAGATCAGGGAGATCAGAAAGTGATACCTTGTTTGCACTTTTGTTTGATATTGACATGGTGGGAATTATAAAGTATGTAGTTAGTGTTGTCAAGCGGAATATGAAGGGCTAAATTGAGGGAGGAGGGGAGGTGGTGATAGGGGGATAGGGAGAGCGAGAGGTGGGAAGAAAGGAGGATGGGAGAAAAGCAGAATTAGTGAATACTTCTCCTCTGTCTGAATTTCTCTCCTCCCCTCCTCTCTCTTGCATTTTCTCCATCTTTTAGCTACGCTAAAAGATATGTACCTTGGTCCTTTTTATTTTGATACTCGCGAAGTATTCCTGTTACTTGCAGGATTTCTTATTGTGCTTGCAAACTTTTTTAGCTGGAACATCCTCGCATTTGATAACCGAACACTTCTTACTCTTATCATCTTCATTTTTATAACTGGCGCACTTCTGCCTGCAATTCACAAAGAAGCCTTTTTCACGGTATCAATGGTCGCACTCTTCCTCACCCTCTACCTAACCCTTTTCCAAGTAATCCTTTTTTACCTCCTGACCTTTCTCTTCCTGCGAATTTTTAAGGTAATCTGAAAATCAATACAATATTAATTCTAGCCCCAATTCCAGTTCCAGTCTAATTCCACTTCCAGTTCCACTTCCAGTTTCAATTTTAATTCCAGTTCTAAACCACCATGTTATCAAAGACACTATATTTCCTTTCATAACAATCTAATTAACCAAGTTTGATGCATATAGTCCGTTGCATTTTACTTCGATTATTCGAATAATCGAAGTATGGTGCAAATTTCAAAAAGAAAAGTTAGTGATCGAGTGCTCGAGAATATATTTGAACTTTTCTTTAAATTAATTGCTAAAGAACGGAATAAGAATGATTTCAATAAATTATTTGAAGAACTCTTTTCTTATACTGAAAGAATCATGATTGCCAAAAGAGTGGCGATTATGTATTTAAGATTGAAAAAAATTGATCAATTTACCATCAGTAAAACATTAAAGGTTTCATCTGGTACGGTAGCAAAATATTCTATTATAGCTGAAGGAAGTGACGGGGTTGTTCCGGGGCTACAAAGATTGCTACTAAAGGACGAAATCGTCGGCTTACTTGAAGATACTATGAATATAGTTCTTGCACCCGGAATACCGGGTGGACATTGGGCAACTAGATGGGAACGAGTAAAAGCTCGAGAACGAAAAAAAAGAACGGGAATATAATTTATTCACTTCGATTATTCGAATAATCGAAGTGACACAACTTTTGTCACTTGCAAAAAGTTCACTCGTATCATATAATTACTTTCGTTCTCACAGACCAAGGGTTGCTCAATAAAAGTTCCTTTGCGAGAGAAATAGTATGGCAAGTGATATAAAAAAACAGATTGTTGCTTCGTTGAAAAAAGAACTTGATGCTTCAAAAAACTTCGTTGTAGTTGGATTTTCTTCAACAACCCACCAGGATTTGGAAGAACTTCGCGCAGGACTTCGTGCGGCTGGAAGCCGAATGACGGTTGTCAAAAACTCTCTCTTGAAAGTTGCCGTGAAACAACTCGGACTCACGCAAGTTCTTGAAAACCCGGATCTAATCGGCTCTTCTGCTATCATTACGCTTCCTGAAGACTGGGGAGTTGCCCTTTCTGCTTTCCAAAAATTTGCAAAATCACATGATACTGTTGGTTTCAAAGTCGGGGTAATTGAAACTATTACGTATGGAAAAGATGATCTTACCAAACTCGCAACGCTTCCAAGTAAAGAGGAACTTGTTGTCAAGATTATTTTGTCACTGCGAAGTTCACAAACTCGAGTCGCTCGCGCACTTACATATAACATTGGTCAATTAATTAATGTGGTAAACCAAGCTAGTAAGAAAGAATAAATCGTCATGCTGAACTTGTTTCAGCATCCCAACAACGAGATCCCGAAATAAATTCGGGATGACAAAAGAGAAAGAAAATTAAAATTTATAACTACAACCGCCTACGTCAAGACTTCGGCGGTCGAAGGAGGTGAAATGTATGGCAGAAAATAAAATTGAAAAAATCTCAAAAGATATTGAGGGGTTAAATGCGCTTGAACTTTCCGAGCTCGCCAAACATCTTGAAGATGTATTTGGTGTAACAGCGGCCCCCATGATGGCAGCCGGACCAGCGGCGTCCGCTTCCGCTGAAGTTACAGCGGACAAGGAAGAAAAAACACATTACGATGTCATTCTTACCGATGGTGGTGCAAATAAACTCGCGGCAATTAAAGCCGTTCGAGAACTGAAACCTGATCTTGGACTCATGGATGCAAAAAAGTTAGTGGAAACACCTCCACAAACTGTGTTGACCCAAGTTAAGAAAGAAGAAGCAGAAGCTGGTAAAGCTAAGCTTGAAGAAGCAGGAGCGAAGGTGGAGCTGAAGTAAGTTCCACCTTTCTCCTTGACTTTCCCCCTAAAAAAGTGCTACTCTAAAAGTATATGGAGACACGGGGGAAGATGCTTTTAACACTCGCTACAATTGCCGTTTTGAGTGGATTCTCGGCAATTGGTTTTTTCGCGGTACAAAATAATGCAAATCTACGCTCAAACGCACAAACCGCGCCTTCAACTACAGGAACTGGACCATCAGGCCCTTCCACAACTAAAGGAGGAGGAACAACACCAGGCTCAACCGATGGAATAGCTTGCACAATAGACCAAGACTGTATTGATTATTTAACAAAAAGTGGTAAATGCCCAGCTGGTTCAACATGTCCACCTCCAGGGATAATATTTTCATGTATTTCAGGTTTTTGTATTGCAGCGCCTACAAATCCAGGAACACCAATTACTCCGGGAATTTCCCAAATTCCCACAAAATCCTGTCCCACCCAGAGATCTGGGGACTTTGATTGTAGTGGGGTTAATGACTGCGCCGACCTCAAACTTTTCATAGCAGAATTATCGGGGGCAAGTTCATCTAAAAACTCGGATATAAATACAGATGGGAAAGTTTCACTTATTGATTTTGAACTTGTCCGACCGACAAATGTGAGTATATGGGGAAGTTGTTCCCTATAATTTTATGTCAAATAAAGCGCTAACAATCTCCACAATTCTTCTCGTACTTATTCTTTCAACAATCTTTTTTTGGCAAACAACGAATCGTTTTTTGTATCCCTCGCGTGCCCAAGTTACTTCCACAACAACCCTTACACCAGGTGTGGTCACACAAGTAACGATCGCTCCGACAAAGACTACCGGAGGTCTCTCGCCTGTCCCAACAACTGGATCAAACACTGGAAATTGTCCACTTCGATCCCAGGGTGACTTCAATTGTAATGGGGTAATTGACCTTGTTGATTTCAACGTATTTCGTATCGAGTATACAGGGCAAAGTTTGACAAAAGATTCTGATTCAAATGCAGATGGAAAAGTCGATTTAATTGATTTTGATAATTGGCGAAAAAACGCGTTTTTATTGAAAAGTGCATAAGAAAATAAGTAGAATGAATAGAGAATTTTAATAAAAAAATATGGAATTCACCACGAAATTTAAAGTACTCATAATCGGAATTGTCATCTTTCTGACGACCTTCTTGATTGCTTTTTTTATAAATAAATATGTTCTTCAGGGAAAGGCTTCCGGAACAGACATTGCAATCGTCATAGCTCCTGAAACGAGCACGTTTGAAGGGACAAAAGAAGTGAACCTTGTACTGCAGGCTCCCTCTGGTACTAAAATATCGGCGTTTAACCTTGGATTCAAAACAACAGGCTCAATAAGTGTGCGCGATAGTCGTGATCCAAAAGTAATGAGTTCAACGGGGGAAGACACATCGGTATTTACCCCACTTGTCAAATCAAAAGAGCGGATTGCATATGGTTCACTCAAAGGGGACAGCGATTTGCCGCAAGAAGTCGTCATTCCAATAGTTTTGGGATGTGATGGAGTGGGTGGAGGAACATTTACGATTGATACTACGCCTCCAAGTCAGGCTGTAGGGACAGTATCTGGGGCTGAATTTACTTTTGGCACGGTAAGACCAGGTAATTACACGTGTTCCAAAGCAGATGGCGGGGGAAGCACCCTTCCCGTTGGAATTGGAGCACATTTTAGTCCGGCAACAGCGACGATTGCGACTGGTCAAAGTTCTACAACAAACTTTATTATTGATGGCTTCATAACTGGCCAAAAAGTTTCAAGTTTTGATGTTACCTTACAGTCTTTACCAAATGCTCAGCTCACTGTTTCTCAAACATCACTTTCTCCCGACGGAAGTTGTCAACTGGCAGTAAATACGTGGGACCCGTCGGCCGGAACCTTACGGCTCGTTGGAATATGTAAAAACACCACACTCCTTGATTCGGTACTTTTGCCCGTTACCATTAAAGTTCCATCAACATTAACGGGAGCGAGCAAAATACAAATTTCAAAACTTGAAGTAGTTGGTCCTCAAGCCCCAACGGGGTATACAGCCTCAAAAGGAGAATTTTCATACTCTACAACTGGTGGAACCGGGGGTCCGCCAGCTGGCGGAGGAAATACCCATATTATTCTCACTCTTCGATTGCAGGGAATTCAAGCAAAGCCAAAAAGTGTAAGCTCGCTCGCGTTCAGAATTGGATTGACCAATAAAACTATGGATGCACCGGTCTACCAAAATGGCACATTTACCACCGACGACAAAAGATTATTTCATGGTAATGTAGGATTTAATGTGCCGTCAGGCGGCGGCTATTGCATACTCATCAAAGGTCCTATGCACCTACAGAAAAAAATTTGTGATGCGGGAGCAACTGAAACATTCCCCGGAACATACAAGAGCGATAAGGGTCAGATAACGCTTAATTCGGGAGACAATACGTTCGATTTCTCAAAAGTCTACATGATGAGCTGTGATTTGCCCGCCCAAGATGGAATTTGTAATGCGTATGATATGTCACTTATCCGAAATTTCCTTGGCCATAGCGAAGCCGACGCACTCAAAGCCGCAGATATTAATGGTGATGGAGTAGTGAATGGCACTGATTGGGCTCTTGCAATAGCATCATTATCAATTAAGCTTGATGACTAATGCAAAACAAAACAATTTGGCGCTATGTTGTACTACTCTTTATTGCAACGATTGCAATCCTACTTGTTTATTTAGTAGTGCAGTTGTCTCGTCGGGCGAGTTTGGTTAAAGAATCAGCACAGAATCAACAGACTCAAGATCAGGAATTAGTTGGAAAAATGGGGCTTATTTCCGCAACAGGTAAAAATGGATTTTCAGTCGGGGAAACTGTGGTTGTTACCGTAACTGCCGATTCAGCAAGTATCCCTGTTACTGGATATGATGCGGTTATTATGTATGATCCGGCGGTACTACGCTTTGAAAGTGCAAAAAGCCTTCTTGATACCTTTGATTTTTTTGCAACACCCAAAGAGGGAGCTATTTCCCTTACCGGAGGCCTGAAAATTTCTACCAAAAATCCCGAACAGTTTTCAGATAGTGTGCTTGCAAACATTTCATTTACTGCGTTAAAAAATGGCAATGCAAATTTTGACTTCTTCTTTCATAGGGGAGAAACGGTTGATTCAAATTTGCTTTCAGACAAAACAAAGGATATTTTGGGAGAAGTCTCGACAGTTCAGATTGTCGTTGGACAATCGTATACACTTCTTTTAAACAAACAGGTTGAAATAGGGGATAGTACACTCACGCTTCTGGAATCCACTATTCCTGCCTCAACTTGTCAAGATTGTCAAAGTATCGTGAACATTACTGTTGAGAAAAATGGAGAATCGCAAGTTCTTGAGTTTATAAATGGAGGGTTTGACGGGCGAGTTGAACGGCAGAAGAAGGTTGGAGATACAACATATGAACTCGAAAATTCGACTACAACGAGTGTGATTTTGAATATTTTGCAGTAGTGTCATCTCCGTTGTCATTCCCGCGAAGGCGGGAATCCAACTTGAATAGATCCCCGATCGGGGTCGGGGATGACACAAAATAAAACAATGGACATAGAACAGGAATACAAACCAATGCAAGTTGAAAAAAAAGAGGTATTCATCATTACCTCTATTATTGTTACATTTCTAGTTCTTTTACTCCTTGGCAAAGCCCTCAATCAACGAGTGAAAGAGCAATCGAGCGCGCAAACGCAGCAAGAAATTGGGGTACAAGTGCTCTCACCACTTTCAAATACAGAATTTTCTGGAAGTACCGGAAGTATTGATTTACGAAGTAATACGCAAAATGGGGTAGACGTACTATACGACTCGAGTGTGACGGGAGAAGCGGCAGTTCTCGACTTCATGGATAAAAATCCATATATTGACCCCACCGCGGTCTCGAATAATGTGGAAGTAAAGGGAGCTTCAACTGAAAGTGAGAAACTGCGCGTGCTTCCTGCCAATTTCCGCCAAAATTCTACACTTTCACGAACAGTAAATGATCGGATGTTCAAGGATAAAAGTGAAATTAAGCATTATTATTACACACAAAAAGTAGCCGGACTTCCGGTGTACGGAGCTGTCGTTCGATTTGACCTTGCCGGTGGAGATAAAATAGTGGGGGTTGATGGAGAATATACGCTTTCTACAAACACAACGCCGATCAAACTTAGTGATCAACAAGCGATTGATAGTGCGCTTGCCAAAGCAACTGAAGAGATAAAAAAAACAGATCCAAATTTGAGGGGAGTACTTTGTTCAGGTGAAACTCCATCGCGAAAAGTCTTTAACGAAAAAATTGCAGGGCTTTCTGACAAGGATGCAAATAATGCAGTACTTGACGTTGTTGTATGTGATCATAACAATGATTCTTTACATCTTTTCAAACACTCATATTTTGTATCACTTGACACAGGAACAATTCTTTCTGATTACAATATGCTCTATGAATCACTAAATCGGAGTGTATCTAATTGTTCTGGAGGATGTAGAGTTTCACGTACAGAGGGTCAAGGGCCAGTAAGTGATGCTGATACTAACAAATCTTACGATATACTTGGAGAGGTCTATAACTTCTACTTTAATTCGTTCCAACGTGATAGTTATGACAACCATGGAGCAACAATTAAAGCTCGAGTTCATGCATCAGTTCCAAACGCACAATGGGATGGATATTATATGTCTGCTGCCACAGGATGGATTGCAAAAGATATTTGGGCCCATGAATTAACGCATGCAGTCACCCAATATACTTCAGGTTTAGGTAGAGGTCCCCAGCAAGGCGCATTAAATGAAAGTCTCTCTGATATTTTTGGCTACGGAGTAGATTCTGCAAATTGGACCATGGGGGAAGCAAGTAGAGTTGGAGCAATTCGAGATATCTCAAACCCGCATGCGTTTGGACAACCAGATCGTATTTTTGACTCACGTTTTAGTTGTAGTGGAGAAGTACATAGAAATAATGGACCCACTAATAAGGCATTTTATCTCATGACTATCGGAGGTGCGCATAATGGCTGCACAATTAGTGGTATTGGAAAGGAAAAAAGTTTGGCAGTAATTTATAAAGCAAATACAACGTATTTAGGGCCAAGTTCTGGCTTTTTTGATTTCAATAATAAGGTTAATCAAGCGTGTGGTGATTTGTATGGAGCAACTTCGTCCGAGTGTTTGAATGTGAAAGCGGCACTTCAGGCAACCGAACTTGATCAGAATCGTTGTGGAGGCGGGGCCTCGCGAAAAACTCCAATCTGTGCAGGTGGAACACAGCCCACGGTTGGGCCAACATCGGCGGCCCCAACTTCAACTGCACCAACTAATACACCCCAAGGTCCTAAGCCAACTAGCGGGGGAAGTCCAAGTACGACGAGTCTTACCGCTACTCCGGCCCAAATTCCTCCAACTGTTGAACCAACAGCTACACCAACAGCAGGTCAGGGGACAACCCCAGCAAACTCACCAACGCCGGGACCGGGAACGCCTACAGTAGACCCAACAACAACCAAAGTGGTTTTAAGCATGAAACTTCGGTTTCAGGGAATTGGAGGGGGAGTCGAACGAGGGGACGGAAGTATGGTCGTTCGTGTTGGTATTACGGGTGGAGATCTTGATACACCGGTGTACAATTTAGTTCCATTTGCTTCATCTGATGCAGGGATTTGGACGGGAAGCGCAACATTCCCAACTGTTTCTGCCGGAACTAAATACTGTATTCTCGTGAAAGGTCCGACGCATAGTCAAAAGAAAGTGTGTCATGTTAGCCCACTTGAACAGCTTACCGGAAGTTATAAAGCAGGACATTCGACGATTCCACTTGTTCTTGGTGATAATACGCTTGATTTTACGGGAATAAAAATGCTTGTTGGGGATATTGATCAAAATGGAATTGTCAACTCATTTGATTTAGCGTATGTACGCAATAATTTTGAAGCTGAAAGTCCCGATATTATCGAACGGTGTGATGTTGACTGGAACGGTGTGTGTAATGGGCTTGACTATGGACTCATGGTCGCGGCAATTTCGATAAAAGTGGATGATGAATGAGGCTCGAATTATGTCATTCTGGAGCGAAACGAAGTGTAGCGATAGAATCTCATGAGATCCTATCAGTCTCCCGCCAAGGCGGGATCCTTCCAGGATGACACTAGTGCGCTGTTGACTTTTGAATTTAAATTTACTTATAATGAAACAATAATATGCAAGAAAATTATCACGGCAGATTATTTATCACCGCACTTTTGTCGATTATTTTCGTCCTTATCGTTGTTGCAATCGGAATCTCATTTTTTCTTCTAAAAGACCAGAAAAATCTGGAAAAAGTTTCGACGACATCTACACAAGAAGTCGCCTCAAAATCGCAACCACAAATTCCCCAAAACCCATATAAAGGAACATTTTTTTTGCATACACAAGATGATAAAACAGATTTTGCAGTGGGGGACACGGTTGATATAGATGTGTATGCTGACTCTGACGGATATGACATTGTAGGGTATGACTTGGATCTTTCGCTACCCACCGGGATGGAATTTGTGAGTGCGACTTCGTTAGTGGATACATTCACTCCTTACCCAAGTTCCAAAAATGGGAATGAATATATAACGGTTGTCAAAGCACTTGGTTCAACCGATCCAATTATTTTCCAAGACCAACCTGTTTTAACAATACGTGTTAAACTTAATGAATCAGGAACGATGCAAATACAACCAGTTTACGTTGCCGGAAGTATTAGTAATTCAAGTCTGATGGATAGTAAGACGGTGAATGTTTTAGGCTCGGTAGAAGGAATTGTGTTGAATGTACAATAAATAAATGAAAAATATACTTATTACACTCTTTTTTGGATCAGTGTTCCTTGTGGCAAGCTCAGCTGTCCACGCTGCAACCTTGCAGTTTGATCCTTCTACTGCATCAGCGGCAGTTGGAGAAACAGTTGATATTATCGTGAAAGCAGATGCGGGAAGTGATGAAATTTTAGCTGTTGATGCGATTATCAAGTATGATAAAAGTATTTTGGAGGTAGTAAGTATTGCTGATGGGGATTTTTTGAGTGTAGGGCAAAAAAATTACTCGGTTGCCGGAACAATCAGCATGACTAGTATTGTGCAAGATCCAGGGCACCCCGTTACTGGCTCTGGGGAACTTGCGACTGTTACCTTCAAAGTAAAAGCAGATGGGACGACAAATATAACCTTTTTTTGTACTCCGGGGGATTCCACCGATTCAAATATTGCAAAAAATAATGCTGATGCGACTGACATAATACAGTGCGCAGATAATGGAACAGCGGTTATTACGGCTGGTGAGGGCGGGCCGACAGCAGTTCCAACAGGCATCTCCACATCAACCGGAGGAACGGATACGCCGACAACGCTTCCAAGAACTGGTATTATGGATGAACTATATAAATTTGCAATTCCAGGGAGTGTGTTATTATTGATTGGAATAATTGGAAAATTGTTGATATGAGAACATTGAGCTTGAATAATTGTCATTCTGGAGCGTAGCGATAGAATCCCAAGAGATCCTATCGGTCACTTCGTTCCCTCCAGGATGACAAAAAAATATATGGACCGAGAAAAAACAATGAAATTTGCGGCAGTTGGAATAGGGCTTATCATCGCCACGGTTGTTTTATGGCTGGGACTCCAGATAGTTCAGGGTAAATTTGGAAAAGCGGCTACTCTAACGGTTCAAAACTTCAACTGTACCGGTTCTGGCGACAATGCGCTTGCGGTAACATGGGAAGACAATTCAAGTGAAAAAGGTGTCATTCGATTTCGTACGTCGGGAACTACAAATGATCTTATTTCCCTGGAAGATGGGATTCCAGAAAATGGGGGGGCAGGCACGTTTCACCATACGGTTACTTTAAGTCTCTTAAGTGCGCAAACGACGTATGAGATTCGAGTGGGAAATGATACTACATCAGGAGACGTGCATGAATGTAGTACAGGAGGTGAGTCAACTGAAATCATTCCGACGACATCAGCGGTGAAAAATGATACATTGACCGCTCCAACCCAACCACCGGGAGATCAAAAATTGAGTGTGAGCGAGATCAAAGATAGACTACAAGATGGAACATTCAAAGATATGCTCGATTGTGCAAGCTCCAAACAAACAACGGCACTTTCCTGTGCACAAGCGGCAAAGCTTCTCTACGCAAATCCAAGTAAAACAGTAAGTAGGTAAATTCCTATAAATGTGGCAAGAGAAGTGCGTATAAAAAATTAATCGTCGGACTGATCACGATATCAAGAAGTGAACGGTTTCCCACGAGTGGAAAGATAAATGCAAGCAAAAAAAGAAGCCCGTATCGTTCCAAGCTATACCATTCTGCCGCCTGCTCTTCAGATAAAAACCCACCCACAACCTTAAATCCATCAAGTGGAGCAAACGGCAAGAGATTAAAAAGTCCGAGCATGAGATTTATCTTGATGAAAAAAGGCAAAATTATCATGGCAAGCGTGGAAAGTGTACTTAAATCAATTGCAACAAAAAATCGATACAAGAGTGCGCCAATAATTGCCATGAGGAAATTCATGAGTGGGCCGACAAATGAGATGATTGCGCTGTCGCGGCGAGGATTCTTTAGATTGTACGGATCAAATGGCACCGGTTTCCCCCAGCCAAATCCTACAAGAACTATTAAAATAAGTCCGATTGGATCAACATGAGCAAGTGGATTTAGAGTAAGTCTACCCTTAAGTCTGGCTGTGGGGTCGCCCAATTCCTCTGCTGCACGCGCGTGGGCATATTCGTGCACAGAAAGGGTAATCAGAAGCACAATGATGAAGATTATGAATGATGTTGGACTTGAAAGTAATTGAAATATCATTGAAATTATGATACCATATAGCCTGAATCTTTAATAGTGAATACCAAATATGAATAGCTGTCTAATCTGTGGAAAACATACCGTGCTTGGCCGTAGCCACACACATCACCGTGGAGTTGCCGGAGGTAGGTGGAAGAAACGTGCTCCCAAGACGAATCGAACGTTCAAAGCAAACTTACAAAAGGTTACCGTGGTTTTTGAGTCTCAAAAGGCGAGTGTAAAACTGTGTGCCAAGTGTATCAAACGAATTAAGAAGGATATTGCCGATGGAAAAAAACCCATACTTATGCTTGAACATTTGGTGAAACCAAAAGCTCCAGAACCCCAACCTCCTGTTGCTACAGCACTTTAATAGATTGTTTTCGCTTGATACCCATTTCTCATCCCGCTTTGCGGGACTCCAAACGGGTATCTACGCTCAACAATTTAGCAATTTAACAATCCTGCCTGCCGGCAGGCAGGTTAACAATTTCTCACACCTTCCACTCTTCAAGCTCTCCATCAGTTTCCTGATACAGGATATTTTCTTGTTCAAATACGCGTCTTGTAAAAAGAATGCCGTTCAAGTGATCCATTTCATGCTCGATGATTGTTGCTTCAAATGCACTAAACCATTCAGTTTTTGTTTCTCCTTCGAGATTTGTATAAGTAAGCTGAACTTTTTTTGATCGCGTGACTTTTCCCCAAATGCGAGGGATCGATAAACAGCCCTCAAGTCTCGTTTTTTTATCTGTTTTGGGCTTTGTAGCGGCAATTGTTTTTTCTATTTTTGGATTAATAAATACTTTAAGCGAGGATTTTTCAGACTTCTTTATGATGAATAGTTGCAAGGGAAGTCCAACTTGGGGAGCGGCAAGCCCAACTCCTTCCGGGTCCTTTTGACGATTGAGCGTTTGATTCATTTCCTTCACCAACTGGTGAAGTTTTTTATCTATTTTGCCAACCGGCAAAGCCGGTGCGCTCAAGACT
>MFZQ01000005.1 GCA_001789445.1 Candidatus Roizmanbacteria bacterium RIFCSPHIGHO2_02_FULL_40_13b
CGCACTTGAAGAAGGTGTAAAATTCGCGATACGAGAAGGTGGACACACGGTTGGAGCAGGAGTTGTCACGAAAGTAACAAAATAAGGATTTCAAAGCACATTAAAACGTATGCCAAAAGGAAAGATTCGGATACGACTTAAGTCGTATGACCATAGACTTATTGATGAGACATGCCAAAAGCTCATCGATACCGCAACCAAGACGGGGGCGTCTTTTGTGGGCCCAGTCCCCCTTCCTACCAAAAAAGAGGTATATGTTGTAACTCGTGCCACATTTGTCGACAAAGATAGTCGCGAACACTTCGGACTCAAAATTCATAAACGACTCCTTGATATCGTTAATCCAACGAACCAAACCATTGATTCTCTCATGCACCTCGACCTCCCTGCTGGAGTGAACGTAGAAGTCAAGATGGGGTAAAACCATCCAATATCTTCGCTTGATACCTGTTTTGCTAATTTGTCATCCTGGACCGGAGGCCGAAGGCCGCAGGGATAGGATCCCAGAATGAGATTCTATCGCTACGCTCCAGAATGACATTATTGTCATTCCCGCGAAGGCGGGAATCTATTGAAATAGATCCCCGATCAGGTCGGGGATGACAAAATATTACCTCCACGAGCCATTTGGTATTCATATCTTCTTCCTTTACTTATTCAAAGAAATAATGTATAATTTCCCCAATGACGAAAGTTGTGTCAGCAGGAAAAGAAGGAGTTTAACAGTATCAGATTGGTTTTTTTAAAAGCCCCAATCTGGGGCTATTTTTTTATGTTAGGTTTTATACTCGCAAAAAAAGGTGAAATGAAGCGAATCTTTGACGACAAAGGTCACAGTATTCCTGTAACGTATCTGCATACGAAACCCTGCTATTTGATCGATCTCAAAAAGGACTCAAATGGGCATCTTATGTCTGTTAAACTCGGGTCTTGGGCAGTAAAAACTATTGCCAACCCACAAGACGGCGAGCTTAAAAAAGCGGGGATTAAGACCCCGCTTCGTTTTTTTAAGGAAATTCGAATCGATAAAAAGGGTGAATTTGAATTGATCGAGGATGGCAAAAAGGTTGGAATTAAGATCGGTGAGGTTGAGATGTTCATTGGTGACGAAATTAATCCATCGCTCTTTTTCGCTGTTGGAGGTATGGTTGATGTTACCGGAACGTCCAAAGGAAAAGGATTTGCCGGAGTCGTGAAACGTCACAAATTTGCCGGGGGCCCGCGCACACACGGTCAATCAGATCGTGAACGTGCACCAGGCTCTATTGGAATGGGAACAACCCCTGGGCGTGTATTTAAAGGCAAACGGATGGCCGGTCGCATGGGAGGAGTTCGTAGTTTGGTAAAAAATCTTCCTATTATAGAAAGTACTGCAGAGTATTTAGTTATCAAAGGTCTTATTCCTGGGCCAAAATCAGGACTTTTGGAAGTTATTTCGTCAACGTAATATGGCAGAAAAAAAAATACCAGCTAAGCGAGTTACTCACAAAACAATAACAGCTCCACTTTTTGACCTTACCGGAAAAGAGATTGGTACAGTTCCGCTTCCCGTGGAATTTTTCGCGGTTGAAGGTCCTACATCACTTCTCGCGCAGTATGTGCGAGTGTACCGAGCAAATCAACGTCAAGGTACATCTTCTTCAAAAACACGCAGTGAAGTGGTAGGCTCAACACGAAAAATTTATAAACAAAAAGGCACCGGAAGAGCCAGGCACGGCGCACGCAAGGCGCCTATTTTTGTGGGTGGGGGAGTTGCATTTGGGCCGCGTCTTTCAGATCATTCGCTCTCACTTACCAAAAAACAACGTTCAAAAGCACTATTTATGAGCCTTTCAGCAAAACTTGCGGATAATGGCATTATTGTTATAGAGAAAATGAGTACATTACCTGCCAAAACCAAATCAATGAGTGCTCTTCTTAAAGCTCTTAAACTCGATCGAAAAGTGTTACTTGTTCATGCACACGAAGGAACTGACGGTGCGGTTATGGGTGCGCGAAATATAAAAAATGTATTACTTCGAGAAGCTAAGATTCTCAACGCGTATGACGCTCTTTATGCAAACAAAATTATATTTGCTCGGGAAGCAATGGACGAATTTTTAGCATTTAGAAATCAAAAAAATGAGAATTAACGACGTACTTGCCAATCCACGTATAACTGAAAAGGCTTTAGCAAAAGCCAAAGGCACAGTATATGCATTTGAAGTAGATATGCGTTCAACAAAAGATCAAATTGAGGCAGCTGTTGTTGCGATGTTCAAAGTAAAAGTCGACTCAATAAAAACACTGGTCAAGAAAGGCAAGATGAAACGTGTTGGAAAAAGAATGAAACCAAAAAAAAGGGGAGATATAAAAATTGCCTATGTGACCGTTAAAACAGGCAAAATAGACGTTTTCCCTGAATCATAACCCTATGGAAACCACAAAAATCAGCAAAAAATTACCACGAAATAAAAAACTAACCGTTCTTTTGAAGAAACACTCAGGACGTGACAGCGGCGGACGGGTGAGTGTAGAGCATCAAGGCGGCCGTCAGAAGCGCTTTTATCGGCTTGTAGACTTTAAGCGAAGCGGTGATCAAAATGCACTCGTTATTGCTATTGAATACGATCCAAATCGAGGTGCAGATATTGCGCTTATTGAGTATGAAAATGGTGAAAAAGCCTACATTTTACAACCTGAAGGACTTCTTATCGGAGCAAAAATTGCATCGGGATCTTTCTCAGAAATCGTTTTGGGAAACACACTTCCCCTAAGTGCAATTCCCCTTGGAACAGAAATTCACAATATTGAACTGTACCCAGGTTCAGGAGGTCAGATGGCTCGAGGAGCTGGAACATATGCGATACTTGTTGCAAAAGATGGTCGGTATGCAGACTTGAAATTACCATCTAAAGAGGTTCGAAAGGTACTTCTTACCTGTCGTGCAACTATTGGCAGGCTCAGTAATAGTGGACTTAAGAATGAAAAAATTGGGACTGCCGGACGGGCTCGTCATATGGGAATTCGTCCAACGGTTCGAGGTGTAGCCCAAAACCCTCGTTCACATCCTCATGGTGGCGGAGAATGAAAAACGGGTGAGGCAATGCATCCAAAAACAGCACAAGGAAGGTCGGCACGTGGAAACCGCACTCGAAATAAGAAAAAATCCAGTCAAAAATTACTCGTTTCACGCCGTAGGCCATAACTATGTTGGAATCAACAATATACATAAAACACAATAGGATTTCCCCCAAAAAACTACGATTTATTCTTGATGATGTGCGCACAATGCGCCCAGATATTGCCCTTACTCGTTTGCAACTTACCACTACACGAACAAGTAAAGTCTTATCCAAGGCTCTAAAATCGGCTATAACTGCTGCAACTGCTACTTTAAAATCAACACCTGATTTGTTACAATTCAAGACTCTTCTTGTCGAGGAAGGCCCACGGCTCAAGCGTATGCGACCAGGCGCTCGCGGAATGGGAAGAATGTTTGTGAAACGAAGTTCACATATCAAAATAACGCTTATTCAAAAGAATCCTGTTATTTCAAAACCAGACACCTCGGCAAAAGTATTACCAGTTGGTAAAAGAAGTAAATAATATGGGACAAAAAGTTCATCCAAAAGGATTGCGACTCGGGATAACCCAAATGTGGGATTCACGGTGGCTTTTCGGAAATAAAAAAGTGTATCGTGAAACACTTCTTGAAGATATTCATCTTAGGGAGGGACTCATGAAACAATTCGAATTTGCCCACGTGTGTCGTGTGGAAATAGAGCGAGCTATTAACAAGCTTGTTATTACCATGCACGCAGTAAAACCCGGAATGCTTATCGGACGTGGTGGAAAAGGACTTGAGGATGTAAAGGCGTTTGTCATGAATACAATTGGAGGAGATAAAATTGCTCAAGACAAGGTTAAGATGGATCTTAAGATTGAACCAATTAAAAAGCCTTATTTAAATGCATATTACGTTGCTAATGAAATTGGAAGCAAGATTGTTCGAGGGCTTCCCCATCGAATTGTTATTCATCGAACGCTTGACCGGGTCATGGAGTCTGGTGCAAAAGGGGTAAAAATTCAAATTGGTGGTCGTATTAATGGCGCCAAGATTTCACGGCGCGAAAAATACTATCAAGGCACAGTTCCCGTCTCAACAATTCGAGAAGACGTAGATTTTGCAAAATTTCCTGCACTCACCAAGTCGGGATACGTAGGTATAAAAGTTTGGATTTCTCGCCCACCTGAAAAATAAGTATGTTATCACCAAAAAGACAAAAACATAGAAAGCAATTTCGCGGAATTTGGCGACGGATTGCAGTCAAAGGCCAAGAGGTTAATTTTGGCGGATTTGGCATAAAGTCCATGAGTCAAGGTTGGATTACTGACCGACAAATTGAAGCTTGTAGGGTAATTATGGCACGTGCAACCAAAAAGTCTGGAAAGTTTTGGATTCGGATATTTCCCGACAAACCGTTCACAAAAAAACCACCTGAAGTAACAATGGGATCAGGAAAGGGTGAAGTTTCACATTTTGTGGCTTCTGTTGTTCCTGGTCGAATTCTTTTTGAAATTGACGGACTAACACCAGAAATCATTAAAGGATTACATGGAAATATTTCTGCAAAATTACCTATTAAAACACAGCTTGTAACAAAATAATATGAAAAAGAAAGATTTAGTCAAATTGAGGGAAGAAACGATAGAGTCGCTTACAAAGAAAGCGCATGTATTAAAGTCAGAAATTGCTCGTATGATTCTTGATTGGAAATCAAACCCGCCAAAAAATACAAATCAAATAAGCAATAAGAAGCGCGAACTTGCAAATGTTCTTACGATTTTGCGCCAAAAACAATTAACAATTTAACAACTTAATCATATGGCAAAGAAATTAATCGGAAAAGTAGTTTCAACAAAAATGGAAAAGACGATCGTAGTTTCAATCATGCGGTCATTCAAACAACCGCTCTATAAAAAAGTTATTCGAAAACATAAAAAATATAAAGCACACAACGAGGACGCATCAATTGTTGAAGGAGACACAGTTGAAATAATTCAAACAAGACCAATCTCTAAGGATAAACATTTTAAAGTTTTGAAGAAAGTAGTTGCAAACTAATTATGTTACAGCTTAGATCAGTTATGACAGTGGCCGACAACACGGGTGCAAAATTTGCCTATTTAATCGGTATCCCCGGACGTGGTAATAAAAAAATTGCCAGCATCGGTGACATTATCATGGTCGTTGTAAAACAAGCTGATCCATACGCACAGGTAAAACGAGGAGACAAACTTCCGGCAGTAATAGTTAGAATAAAGAAAGAAAAAGGGAGAACTGATGGAAGTTACATCCGATTTGATGATAATGCGTGTGTACTTATCCAAGCCAAAGATAATAAAGATCCCAAAGGGACGCGTGTATTTGGCCCCGTAGCTCGGGAAGTTAAAGATGCGGGGTTCAATAAAATTGCCAGTTTAGCATCAGAAATTTATTAAAGAATATGAAATTTAAAAAAGGAGATTTAGTACGAGTAACGGCAGGAAAAGACAAGGGTCGAGAAGGAAAAATAGATCGTGTCTATGCTACGCAACGTAAAGTGCTCGTTCCCGATCTAAACGTGTATAAAAAACATGTAAAGAAAAATGAACAAGCTCCTCAAGGTGGACTTGTCGAGATTGCACGACCACTTGCTGTAGGCAAAATTGCGCTTGTGTGTCCAAAGTGTAAAAAAGTAACACGAATAGGATATGTACTAGAAGGAAAAACTAAGAGCAGAATATGCCGAAAATGTAAAGCAAAAATATAACTATGCTATTTAAAGAATATTATCAAAAGGAAGTTGCCCCAGTTCTCAAAAAAGACCTTAAATTGGAGAATATGTTTGAAGTTCCAAAAATGAAAAAAGTAGTTATCAATGTTGGTGTAGGGGAGGCGGCCACCGACAAAAAAGTATTAGATCGTGTTGTTGAGGATCTTTCAATAATTTCCGGCCAAAAAGCGGTTATTACAAAAGCTCGAAAATCAGTCTCTGCGTTCAAGATTAGAAAAGGACTTCCAATTGGGGCTAAAGTAACTCTGCGAGGTGATCGAATGTACTTTTTCATTGAAAAACTCATTAAGATTGTTTTGCCACGAATACGAGATTTTAGGGGAATCAGTCCACGAGGAGCCGATGGACGGGGAAATTTCAATTTAGGGATGACTGATCAAACACTGTTTCCAGAGATAGAATATGATAAAATAGACAGAATTCGTGGACTGCAAATAACCATTGTGACATCAGCCAAGAATAATTCCGATTTAATTGCATTACTTACGTTACTTGGATTTCCTTTTGAGGAAGTAAAAACATAAAATTATGGCCAAAAAATCTGATGAATTAAAATTTCAAAAACCACAAAAGTATCAGACACGAAATGTAAATCGGTGTCCAATTTGTGGGCGATCACGCGGATATATCCGTAGATTTGGATTATGTAGAATTTGTTTCCGTGAACGTGCACTTACCGGACAAATTCCCGGAGTGGTAAAAGTTTCATGGTAATGTAAAAAATATGTCAAGATCAATAAAAAAAGGCCCATACATTGATGAAAAGTTGTTAAAAAAAGTTGTGAATCAGAAAGCTACAACTGATAAGACACCGATTAGAACGTGGAGACGTGAAAGTCAGATTCCGCCTGAATTTGTGGGTCACCGATTTGCAGTTCACAACGGTCGAAAGTTTATTGATGTTCTCGTTACCGAATCAATGGTTGGACACCGGCTTGGGGAATTTTCTCCAACCCGAACATTTCATGGACATGGAAAGATTACCAAGCGTGTACTTGAAAAAACATAAAAACATATGATACACCAAGCATCAGATTTACCAATTAGATTAAAAAATGGGTACCTGGCCAAAAAGCCCATGATTGTGGTGGCACATTCTAAAGGAACGGTATCGATTCTTGAGTTATTGAAAGAAAACAGGTATATCTCAGAATTTGAGATTGTGGAAGAAAATAACAAAAAAGCAATTACTGTTACACTTCTCTATACCGATAAAAAGCCTGCAATTACCAATGTTAAGATTATTTCAAAGCCAGGCAGACGCATTTATAACCCAGTTAAAAAGTTGCAGCCAGTTTTGGGTGGTATGGGAATGGCACTCATTTCTACTCCTCAAGGGATTGTGACCGATACAAAAGCTCGCGAAGTTGGCATTGGTGGGGAAGTTTTATTTTATATTTGGTAATTACTAATATGTCAAAAGTAGGACAATCACCAATTACAGTGCAAGACCCAGTGTCGGTCTCAATCGAGAATCAAACATGTACGGTCACCGGACCACTCGGAAGTCTTGTTATCGATATTCCTCGTGAAATAACTGTTACCAATGCAGACGGAGTTCTTGCAGTGGCGAGACGTGATGATCTTTTGAGAAGCAAAGCACTTCATGGATTAACACGAACACTTGTACAAAATGCAGTTCTGGGTGTTGTAAAGCCATGGGAAAAGAAACTGGAAGTGCATGGAACGGGGTACCGGGTAAAACAAATGGGGGAAAACCTAGTTTTTGAAGTCGGGTACTCCCATACAGTTGAATTTGGCAAAGTCAAAGGTGTAACACTTGCGATTGAGGGAAATAATAAAGTAACTGTTTCAGGAATTGATAAACAACGGGTTGGAGAAGTTGCAGCAAAAATAAAGGCGATCAAAAAACCAGATCCATACAAAGGAAAAGGTGTTCGATATGAAGGGGAGGTTGTACACTTAAAGGCTGGTAAAAAAGCGAAAACAGCATAAAATAATATAAATTACTATGAATCACGATAAAACAGAGCGAAGAAAAAGGAAAGTCAGAAGTTCGATTGTGGGAAAATCAGCATTTCCACGTCTGTCTGTGCACAGATCAAATAGATATATCTATGCACAGGTAATTGATGACAAAGCAGGTCATACGGTGGCCTCTGCTTCTGAAAAAGACATAAAAGTTGAAAAAGGAATGACTAAATCAACTCGTGCAGAAGAAGTTGGAAAAGTAATGGGAGAGAAACTGAAAAAGTTAAAAATAAAACAGGTCGTTTTTGATCGAGGACAATTTAAATATGCGGGTCGGGTCAAGGCTGTAGCTGAAGGCGTCCGCAGTACAGAAATAACAATTTAGCAATCAATAATGGCATACCAAAAACAGGAACCAAAAGACGGGATCGAAGAAAAAGTATTACTTATTCGTCGTGTTTCAAAAAAAACCACAGGAGGTAATTATATGAGCTTTTCGGCTCTTGTTGCAGTTGGAGATCGTGGTGGACGTGTTGGCGTAGGCTTGGGACGAGGACTTGAGGTTCCACAAGCAATTAAAAAAGGAGTAAGTTACGCACGCAAACACATGATCGATGTTCCTCGTCACAACGGCACAATCCCCCATTCAGTTAGAACCAAATATGGAGGAGCAGTTCTTATATTAAAGCCAGCACCAGTAGGAGTTGGACTTAAAGTTGGTAGTGTGGTACGATCCATTCTTGCACTTGCCGGGATTTCAAATGCCTCGGGTAAAATACTTCGTTCACGAAATCAAGTTGCCAATTCATATGTAACCATGAAAGCATTGGCAGAATTAAAACCACGTAATTAATAGCTATGAAATTAACACTTGAGTCACTACCAAAACTAATCGATAAAAAGAAAAAACGACTTGGTCGTGGTTACGGGTCTGGGGCCGGTGCTAAATCGGGAAGAGGTACGACACGCCACCAAGCCGCACGCGAAAATATTCCAGCACATTATGAAGGAGGACAAGGAAAACTAACCAAAAAATTTCCTTTGACGCGTGGAAAGGGAAGAAATAAGCCAGTAAAAAAACCAATGGAAACTGTGACTGTTTCTCAACTGGAAAAACTAGCCAATAAATCGGATGTAACTATTGTAATGCTGGTCAATGCTGGTATAGTTAAAAAGAGTGCGATTAAAAATGGTGTTAAAATTGTTGGTGGTGGCAAACTAACGAAAGAATTTACATTGAAAGTACCGGCTACAAAAACAGCACTAAGCGCACTAAACAAAACAAATGATACCCTATGAAAGAATTGAAACAAAAGCTTTTTAGTGTTTTGCATGATAAAGTAATTCGAAGAAAACTCATCTTTACTTTTTTTATTCTGTTTGTATTTCGTGTCTTTGCATTTTTGCCTGTTCCAGCAGTAGATTTGGCCCGTCTTCGAACGCTTTTTGATCAAAACCAATTTTTATCACTTCTGGATATTTTTTCCGGAGGGACACTAATCAATTTTTCAGTTATGGCACTCGGTCTAGGTCCCTATATTAACGCATCAATTATCATTCAACTTCTTACGGTTGTTTTTCCAAAACTCGAAGAGCTTGCAAAAGAAGGGGAATCAGGTCGGGCAAAAATAAATCAATATACGCGGTTTCTTACGGTTCCAATAACCGCTGTCCAATCGATTGGAATGTATGTTTTATTACAAAATCAAAAAGTTATCCCTGCATTAAATTTTATTGAATTTATCTCTTTCATAGTTACACTCACAGCAGGAACATTCATTCTCATGTGGTTTGGAGAACTGATTTCTGAATATGGTTTAGGGAACGGAATTTCAATCATTATTTTTAGTGGTATTGTTGCGCGCATTCCAGTTGGACTTACAAAACTTGTGGTTACGATCAATCAAGATACAGTTGTCAACTTCCTAATTCTTATGGTTCTTGCTCTTATTGTTGTCTATGCGGTAGTTTTTGTGAATGAATCAGTTAGGCGAGTACCAATATTTTATGCAAAACGTGTGCGGGGAAACAAGATGTACCAAGGTGCGACTAACTATCTACCACTGAAGCTTAACCAAGCCGGTGTTATTCCAATTATTTTTGCAGTTTCATTTGTACTTTTTCCACAACTTATTGGAAACTTTCTCATTTACGTAAAAAATCCACTTATTTCAGGAATTGGTACCTTCTTGGTTTCAACATTTAAGTCAACGGGTATCGCTTATAATGTCATATATTTCTTACTTATTTTTGCATTTACATTTTTCTATACAATAATTGTTTTTAGTCCTCAAAAAATCTCCGATGATATTCAAAAGAATGGTGGATTTATCCCAGGAATCAGGCCAGGAATTGGTACCAAACAATATCTTGAAAAAATTTTATATAGAATTACAACTGTCGGAGCGTTATTCCTGGGAATAATTGCAATTCTGCCGTCAATCCTTTCGGCAGCTACTGGAATTGTAAGTATTGCAGTTGGTGGAACGGGAATTCTTATTGTGGTTTCAGTAGTACTTGAAACGTTCAAGACAATGGAAGCACAGCTTATTAGTAAAAGCTACGACAAGTTTGGTTATTAAATTACTTATTAAATATGGCAAAAAAAAGTGCACGCATAAAAGTAGGTCTTGAATGTAGTGTTTGTGGAAGCAGTAACTATGTTACTGAGCGAAATAAGGTTAATACGACAGCATCTCTTGTTATTGCGAAGTATTGCAAACAATGCAAAAAACGTACTGAACATAAGGAACGAAAAAAGCTTCATTAACAATAATTATGAAACTCGTCCTAATAGGTATACAAGGTGCGGGAAAATCAACACAGGGTAATCTATTATCCCGTCAACTAACTATTCCCTACCTTTCAACAGGTCATATATTTCGTGAACTTGCAAAAGAGAAGACTCCCATTGGTCGCTATATTAAAGAAACGATCAATGGTGGTTCATTGATTCCCGATGACCAAACAGAAGAAATAGTACATGAATACTTGAAGCGACCTGAATATAAGAATGGATATATCCTTGATGGTTTTCCACGAACAGTTCATCAAGTAGAAGCGTTCAGTAATCACATTGACAAAGCAGTGTATATCGAAGTTCCCGATCAAGACGCGTTATGGAGAATAGCACATCGTGATGAGTCTTCGCGAGGCGACGAAACACTTCCCTCAATAAAGAAGCGAATCGAACTTTTTCACAAAGTAACACATCCGGTCATTAACTATTACGAGAAAAAAGGCAAACTTGTTCTGGTAGATGGTACACAAGATATCGAGCATGTCAATGAAGCAATTTTAAATGGATTGGGCAAAGAACTTGTTGCAAACCATGTTCGAGAATGGAAGCAAAAACAGGATATTATCATTGCACTTGTCGGCTTGCCTGGTGCAGGTAAAACGGAGGCTGTCGACTATTTTAAAAGCAAAGAAGTGCCCACCGTACATTTTGGTCAGGTAACTAAAGAAGTAAATAGACGTGGCCTTGCTCATACAGAAACAATTACTCAAGCAGTACGGGCAGAAATCCGGGAAAAGTATGGCATGGAAGCGCTTGCCAAGCTCAATGAAGGAGCTATCAAAAGGGCACTTACAGAAAAAAAAATTGTTGTTCTTGAAAATATGCATTCATTCGAAGAATATGTATATTTAAAAAAGATCTTTCCAGAGGTAAAAATAGTCATAATCGGTCTTTTTGCAAATAAAGAGTTACGATACTCACGGGTAAAAAATAGGCATGATCGAAATAAGCTTTTTGGGGAAGAGCGAGATATTAATGAATTAGTTCATACAAATTCAGGTCCCACATTTGGATTTGCCGATTATATGATTATAAATGAAGGTACTAAACAAGATTTATATAGCAAACTTGAGACAATTTATCGAGAAGTATACTTTGCCTAACCTTACTTTTCTTCCCATGATACACCTTAAAACTCCCCAAGAAATAGAGCTCATGAAAACGGGCGGAATGATGCTTAGTATGGTTGTAAAAGAGGCTGCAGAATTTGTTCGTCCGGGTATGACTACGAAGGAAATAGACGATTTTGCGACAATAAGGATTGGTGAGCTTGGTGGGGGAGTCTCTTTTAACAAAGTTCCTGGATACAAGTTCGCGACGTGCCTATGCGTCAACGAACAAGTAGTTCATACACCTCCATCAAACTATGTTCTAAAGGCAGGAGATATACTTACAATCGATGCAGGAGTCTTTTACAAGGGCTTTCATACGGATAAAGCCACTACGATTGTTGTCGGAGGTAACTCAAAGTCAGAACAAACAGACTTTTTGAAGGTAGGATATGAGGCGCTTGGAGCTGGACTTGGGGCGGTCAAACAGGGTAATCGTATTGGAAATGTATCAGCGGCTATTGAACGGGTGTTTAAAGGCACTGGCTACTGGATTATGCGTGATCTCACGGGGCATGGTGTTGGCCGTGGACTTCATGAAGATCCGATGGTTCCAGGTTACGTTGACCGAAAAATTGGAAAAACACCGCGTATAGTCCCCGGAATGGTGCTTGCAATTGAGGTTATTTATTCCATGAAAAAAGCACATATTGTGGCTGAAAAGGGATCAGATTGGTCACTTATAACCGATAATAAAAGTATAGCGGCCTGTTTTGAAGACACGATTGCTGTTTTTGAAAATAAGACTTCCATTTTGACCAGGAAGTATGGTAAAATATAACGTTTTATGAAGGAAAGTACCATTTCGGTTACCGGTGAGGTTTTGGAAAACCTGCCTAATACCTTATTTAGAGTCAAACTTGACCCTGAATATCATGAAAAAGTGATACTTTGCTATTTGTCTGGTAAGATGAGGAAACATTACATAAAAATTCTGCCTGGAGACCGTGTGCGGGCTGAGGTTTCTTCGTACGACTTAGACAAAGGAAGAATCACTTATAGATTATAAATACGTGTTTTTTATGAAAATCAGATCATCAATTAAGAAAATGTGTGGTGGATGTGCCGTCGTTAAACGACGCGGAATGTTATATATTACCTGTAGTAAAAGCCCAAAGCATAAACAAAGACAAGGATAAAACTAATATATGGCAAGAATTGTTGGTGTAAATCTACCCGATAACAAACGAATTGAGTATGCACTCACGCTTGTTTATGGTATTGGTTCACACCGGGCACATTTAATACTTGAAGCATGCAAAATAAAGTCAGATGTTCGAGTAGCAGATTTATCAGAAGACGATTTAAAAAAAGTTCAGGAGTTTTTGGAAAAACAATATAAGGTAGAAGGAGACTTAAAAGAGGAAGTTAATTCAAATATTAAGCGGTATCGAGAAATTGGCTCATATCGGGGTCTACGACACAGTCGTGGACTCCCTGTTCGTGGTCAACGGACAAAATCTAATGCACGTACAAAACGAGGTAAACGCCGAACTGTTGGAGCTATAAAGAAAGAAGATGCGGCAAAATTACAGGCAAAGAAGTAAGTATTAAATACTATGGCAAAAAAAACGAAAGAAAAGAAACAGGTTCGTATGGGGCGTATTTATGTGAGCGCAACATTTAATAATACCGTTATTACCATCACTGACGAAGAGGGTCATCCACTTGCCGTGGGTTCATGCGGAATGTTTGGCTTTTCAGGAACGCGTAAATCTACACCCTATGCGGCAACAACTACGATCATCGGTACACTCAAAAAAGTTATCGACACGAACGGATTTGCACAAGCTGTAGTGTATGTTAAAGGAATTGGACCGGGGCGTGAAGCATCAATTCGGGCTATACGAAGCGCTGGAATTGAAGTTGATAAAATTTTGGACGTTACTCCAATCCCCCACAATGGAGTCAGACCACCCAAAGAAAGACGAGGATAAAAAATATGAGATATACCGGATCAAAAAATAAATTAGCACGTCGAGAAGGAATTGATTTGAGCTTGAAAACCCCCGGTTCAAAAGCTCAAAGTTCACTTCTACGCCGCCTCAATATCACTCCTGGTCAACATGGAGCAAGTCGCAAACGTAAAATAACCGATTATGGAGCGCAACTTCGTGAGAAACAAAAATTAAAGCGAGTGTATGGAATTTCTGAAACGCAAATGAAAAATTACTTTGCAAAAGCAAACAAAACTGAAGGAAATACAGGAGAACTGCTCATACAAGCACTTGAAAGACGACTTGATAATAGTGTATATCGGCTCAAATTTGCACCAACACGGGCAAGTGCTCGACAGCTTGTCAATCACGGTCATGTCACGGTAAATAGTAAAAAAGTCTCAATTGCTTCGTATCAAATTGTAAAAGGAGATGTTATTGAGTTTCGCCGAGGTAAAACTGCAAAAATCCCCTATATTCAAGAAATACTTGAGAAAAAAGACACTATGCCTTCTGTCTGGTTAAACAAAAAGGGAACTGTTGGAAAAGTTGCAGAATATCCGACACTAAACGATTTTACAGAAGAAATAGAGTTACAATCAGTTATTGAGTTTTATTCACGATAAAAATAATTAATTAGAAGTTTTATATATATTATGTTAAAACCAAATTTCTTAACAGAAAAGGTTGAAGTTTTAGACGGGTATGGAAAGTTTATAATTAGTCCACTTCCAGCTGGTTTTGGACAAACACTCGGTCACAGCATTCGCCGTGCACTTCTTTCTTCAATAGAAGGAGCAAGTATTACTCATGTGAAAATTGATGGTGTAAATCACCAATTTTCAACAATAGAGGGTTTGAAAGAATCAGTTCTTGATATGATTTTAAATCTCAAACTACTTCGATTTAAAACCACAGGAACTGGTCCGTTTACAGTCAGTTATACAGGAAAAGGGATAGGAAAAATTACCGGTGCCGATTTTAAAGGCGCCGCTGTTTCAGTTGCTAATCCAGATCAGTACATTGCTGAAATAACTTCCGCCAAAACAAAACTTTCAATTGATCTTGATATTGAAAAAGGCATAGGCTACACAACAGCCGAGGAAAAGGAAAAGAAAGAGTTCGGGGTACTTTCTGTTGATTCTATATTTTCACCTGTTTCAAAAGTTAATTATCAAGTTGAAGGTGTGCGCGTAGGGCGCACAAGTGACTTTGATAAACTAACACTTGAAATCTGGACCGATGCCACAATTGATCCACTCAAGGCACTTGAAATTGCAGCATCAACATTATCCAGTTTTTTTGGGTATATCTTATCTGATGCACAGGTTGCAGAAGACGCACTTAATAATGCTGCAGCACAAATTAAGATATCCAAAGAAATAGATAAAAAAGTGTATCAAACAATAATAGATGAACTTGATTTACCAACGCGAGTGATCAATGCACTGTTGCGTGAAAAGATTGAAACAGTTGAAGATTTACTTGCAAGAGGTAAAGATGAACTCGTTGGACTTAAGGGAGTTGGGCGAAAGTCTGTTGACTTAATTGAAAAAGAGCTCGAAAAACTCGGGATTCCCTTTGAATAACTATGTTACACGGCGTACACAAAATAAAATTTAGGAAAGGTAAAGATGCCGGCCGGTCGCTTGTAAAAAAAGCGTTGACTGATTTTGTACGTCACGATACGCTCGTTACACCGCTCAAAAAAGCAAAAGTGGTGAAGGGTATTGTAGACCGACTAGTAGGTAAAGCACAGGGAAAGACAAACGCTGACATGCGAATTCTTTTATCAATGCTAAATGATAAAATGTTAGTTCACAAAATGACGCATATAATCGCTCCTCGCATGAACGGTCGAGTTTCTGGGTTTGTGACCATGAAACGAGTTGGAGTTCGATTTGGGGATGGAGCAGACATGGCCCGTCTTGAATGGATAATTCCACCTGTAGAAGTAAAAAAGCCTGAAAAAGTCAAAGGCGAAAAAAAAGAATTAAAAGCACCAGAAAAGGTTGAGAAAAAGCCGGTAAAAAAAGGTGAGAAAAAGGTTGCAGCAAAGAAAAAATAATATGGTCAAATTAACTGAAAGCACCAAATCAATAAGTGCAAAAACATTCGTTCGTAACTGGCGTTTGTTCGATGCGGATCAAAAAGTATTGGGGCGACTTGCCAGTGAAATTGCCTCAAGCTTAATAGGTAAACACAGAGTTGATTACGTGGACTATCTAGATATGGGAGACGAAGTGGTCGTTGTTAACGCTCCAAAAGTAGTTGTTACCGGAAGTAAAGCAATAAATAAGACGTATGATAGCTTTTCTGGATACCCAGGAGGTTTACGAAAAATCTCTTACGAGAAAATGAATGAAAAACGACCGGGGGAAGTGTTGCGACATGCAGTTTCCGGCATGCTTCCAAAGAATAAATTACGTGATAAGCGGTTGGCACGACTTCATATTTATAGTGGAGAAACGCATGAATTTGCAGCTAAGTTTAAGTAATAATTATGGTAAAAGCAGAAAAAAAAGTAGTCGAGAAAAAGCCAACAGAGAAAAAGCCAAAAGCACTTCAGTATTATGAAGCTGTCGGTCGTCGAAAAACCGCAGTTGCGCGAGTGCGTCTCTACATCTCACCAACAGGCACGCTTAAAAAAGGAGATATGGTTGTAAATAGCAAACCTGCTTTTGAATATTTTCCTTCAGTTGGTGAAAAAAATAGATTTCTGGAACCACTTAAGCTTGCAGAAAGTTTGGATCGTTTTATTGTCTCTATAAAGATTTTGGGTGGAGGCAAAAATGGTCAACTGGAAGCGGCAATTCTAGGCCTTGCCCGAGCGCTTCAAAAAGTAGACATGGGATACCGACAAATACTCAAAGAAAATGATCTTCTAACTCGTGACGGTCGTGTTCGTGAAAGGCGTAAAGTCGGTACCGGAGGCCGCGCACGACGCAAAAAGCAGTCACCAAAGCGATAAGCGTCAAGATATCTTATCCCCACAGTACAACTCCCCACTTTTGCGGTATATATACCGTGGACAATAATTTTATTTAATTTATAATAGTTTTTATGAAATATACTTCTCCACTTACTCAACTTACAGATCAACTTACGAGAAAACGTAAGGACTTAGGTATATCAAAGAAAGAACTTGCGAGAGAAGCTCAAACTGGAGAAGCAATTATTACTCGACTTGAACGAGGTAATTTAAATCCCTCTATTCGACTATTACAGAGCATTGCTCGAGCAATGAATACGCACTTCACGATAAATTTTCAGCGATAATGGTATATGTATTTCTTGATGAAAGTGGTGACTTAGGTTTTAAGAAATCTTCAAGTACATGGTTTTTATTTACGGTTGCAATAACCCCCGACAAAAGAGCACTAGAACGAGTTGTGAAAAGAATTCGGAGAACGCTGAGAAAAAAACATAAAAATCTTGGAGAACTACACGCATATCATGCTGATAGTGCAACGCGAAGACGAGTCTTACAAGAGATTTCATCATTAAAGGATATACACATAGTATGTGTGATTCTGAATAAGAAAAAAGTATATATTGACTTACAAAATCAAAAAAATTATCTCTATAATTACACTGCAAATATCCTATTGGATAGACTTTGTAATAAAAAAACACTAAAAACAAATGAGTTAATAGAGCTATATGTTGATAGAAAAGATACAAATAAAAAACTTCAAGAAAAATTTATCATTTACATCTCAGAAGCGATGAATAAAAGAAGACTGGGTGCTTTTTCAATAAAACTACACAAATCAAACGAAAATAAGTCGTTACAAGCGGTTGATTTTATTTCATGGGCGATATTTCGCAAATATGAAAGAGGGGATTATGAGTTTTATGAAATTATCAAAGCTAAAATAATTGACGAAAAGATTCTATTTCCTTAAAACAAGAAAGCCTCTTGCTTTGACGGGGCGCCAATTCGGTACCCCAACACAAGAGGTCTTACTCCTTGATAGCTATTATAATAGCACTAAACCTGAAAAGCAATAAGTAAACAATTCACATCTGTGCGCATCGCCCGCGCCCTAAACACCTCATTCACGATTACGATACAATAGATAGTACACTTTATTTATCTAATCTTAGATGAGGAGCTTCGGGTTGTTCTGTCTGAGAAGAAGGATTCTGTCGAAATAAATCAAAGCGAATTCGCGCATCATCTCGTATTCTTTGGGCTTTTGTTTGCCCATATTGTGTTACTAATATGTCCATTCCCATACCTTCGATTGCTGGATCTTCATTTGTAAAACCAGCTTGAAGAAATGCTTGAGCAAGTTCTCTTGGATCAATTTCTACAGTAATTGGGTTATCAGGATCGGGAAAAGTTCTTTTGCCCGAAGTATCGGTATCTGGGACACCTAGAAATCTTATAAGTTCTCCCATATATACATTATATCAAAGTTTTGATGCTTTTGGACTTACCCCGCCCGATATGAATGTTTTGTAATTATTCACCATATCGATACAATAGCGCAAACTACATTGTTTTTTACCAACTTTTAGACTATATTGTAGACATATAATATAGATGAATTATGGATCCTCAACCATCAAACGATCAAGATTCTGCCAAAGACCATGCAGTCAACGCTGATTCACCCCTGCCCGAGCTAAAACCTACACTTTTACTGAAATCACAAGAGCCGGTAACCATTAAGGATGAAAAAGATGGTCTAGTTATTCCGTATGGAGAAAATACCGTAGTAATTGGAGCCGGGATTGATGAAATTCAAATCCTAGATAAATCGGGCAAGAAAATAGAAGGACTAGATATTACCCAGACAATGATTTTCGATTGGGATTCAATAAGTAATATTAGAAATGGAAGATTTAGTACATTGGTTCAAACGCATGATCTTAACAATCCAAGTGACCGTTTTTTAGGTGTTAATGATTTTCCATTACATCTTCAGGCATTTGCTACTTCATTTATTAAAAGGGGTGGTACTAGGAGAGTTGGAATTCCAGCTCGATCGTGGAAACTTGATGTAATGAAAAGTGGAAAAATGGATGAACGCACAGATGATGGGTACATTCTAATATACCAAAAGGATACTAAACAGTTTATAGCATTTCAAACAAAGACAGATGCGGGAGTAGATTTGCCTCCGAGGAATTGGAAGAGATTTGATAGTGTGGATGTATTTATGGATGAATTACCTGAAAATATAAAATCAGAATTGAAAGAACTAAATAATGATGCAGTTAATTATAAAAGAATTTCTACAGATCATGATGTTCTTGTGTATGATGATCGTGTTGTTGTGGCAAAACTTGGTCAGAGTGCCGAAGTGCCACCTGACTTTGTCGATAAAATAATTGGTGTTGGTACAAATATTGTGTCTGATCCTAGAGATACGCAAACAATTTATTATTGTAAAACAACTAATCCAGAAAGTATATTTCGTCTTGATACAAATGGAGATCCTGCAAGTTGGCATACAGAAGCAGTTGATTTACCACAACAGTATACCGAGATTACCAATTTACAAATTGACCCATCAGGACACTTTTTTACCTTTGAATCAAATGAGGAATTCGTTATTTTATCTAGAGATGATCTGACTGAAGTTGCAAAAATTCCTAATGTATTACATGGGAAATTAGATCAACACGGAAGAGTGTATGGAATTAACGATGAAGGATGTATGGTCATCTACGATCCAAATTTTCAAGATGTTGCGCTTGAATTGGAAAAAAGAAGAATAGCACGATTATCCCAAGGATTACGGAGTGATCTATTTGTAAGTGAATCAGCGACCACGCCAGTAGAAAGTGCTGATCAATTTCAGCATTTGGAGGCTGTTCGCGCGGATCTTGAAGGAACGTTTCAAGCACAACTTCAAACGATTACTCGGCTTGAGGATATGGCAACGGTTACTGATGGTCTTAGTCGATTACGTACTCGTCTTCAAAAAGAGGGACTACAACCTGCTCAAATCTCCTTCATCACGGGTGGAATTCAAGATTCAATACGGGACGCAGAACACGTACTAGCGGCTCCTGTAGTTGCCCAAAGTTTAGCAGATTTAGATACAAAATTATCTGGAACCTTAACAATAACAACGCTTGCCGAAGCGAGAGATGATCTTGCTAAATTAAGATCTATGGACAATTTGGTTGATGATGCAACGAGGGCACAGATACGAGCGCTGGAAAATCAGCTCGGGCAACAATCGACTGAACTGTTTCGTACAGAAGGAGAAGTAATTACAAGAGATGTTGGTGAAATGGTAGGTGGAGTACGTGCAGAATTGGATGCAATAGTAAGTATGCCTGATTTTGCAGATTGGCAAGAATTTAGATTACCACAATTGATTAGTAGACTTGGTGCACTCGCAAATGATTGCCCATTGGAAGCTCACGAAACCCAAAGAAGTATTTTAGCCGCACGCAGACAACTTCAAGAACTTTCTAAGGAATATGAAACACGGTTTAAAGAAAACTATGCAAAAGTTCGGGAACATGCATCCGAAATAATAGATGAACGGGCTGGGCTCATTAGGATAGATATGCATTCGGCAATAGACAGACTTCGAGGAAGGGGTTTTGGTGATCGAGCACAATTTGAAGCATATACGGGATCAAGTGAAGCACTCGGACTTCTGCGAACTGAGATTGAAGAGCTCGCACGACAAGATCCTGATGCAGCACGAGAACTAGATAAGGAGCTCAAAATAGGAATTGCGAGATTGATGTCAGAAGTTGAACGAGGAGGGCTAACAACGATAGCAGAAACAGGTCAACAAATGATTCTATTTAGAGATACGCTTTTCCCACGATGGGAAGGAAAGGTACATGAAAAGGTTCAGAGGCACGTTGATTTGATCTTCATGCCTGATGAGCGAACTAAAGGGCCAGGAGTAAGGGCAGATCAGATTTTTGGAGATGTCGGAATAATGGAGATAAATTCGAGAGGTCATCTAGAAAAAAGAAGGATATATCAAGGAATGCAAAACGAAGACGAATGGCGATATGGCTCTGTACGAACTAAAGGAGCTGATGTATTCCCAACATATGTAAGTCAAGCAGACTATCGACGAATCAAGCAGAGTTATGCAGATTGGAATAGAGGAGATGCTTCCACAATACGAAGAACGTTACATGATACGAGGCAAGAGCTACGTGATTTATACAAAGAACGACAACTAGTTGGTAGTCGAGAAGCTGCTGTTGATGAAGCCTGGAGAGAACGATATCGAGTCTTAATGGATTCATATGCTCAGTACGCAGTTGACAATCATGTTTCAATTCTTTCAAGAATTGATAGACTTCGCAACGCTCCTGAGACCAAATTTACGAATGGTGCTGGGTATGTGCCAGAATGGCAAAATCACTGGACAACTGACGAAACTACAGAACAGTATCTAGATGAAATGGCACAGGTGGCAAAAATGCAACTTGATTTGCAAGAAGGCCTACTTAACCTCAAAGGTCATGCGGGAACAGGAAAAGATATACTCGTCAAAATGTTTTGTAATAGATCAAATAGACAATATTTTCCAATTGACTGTTCGAAATGGACTACTGAATTTGAGCTTTCAGAAGATGTAGTGCTTGAAGCGCAGGACGGTGCATCAAGAACAGTTAAAGTACCCTCAATCGTACTCAATGCCATAACTACCCCTGGGGCAGTTATGTACTTTAATGAATTTAATGCGATGCCAGAACAAGCGCAAATTTTCCTTCATGGCCTGATGGATGAAAAACGAACCCTTACACTTAAAACTAGTTCGGGTAAAGCGGTTAGAGCATTGAGTAGTGTTCTACTTATGGGTTCAATGAATCCAGGGTATCCAGGAACATTTAATCCACAATTTGCTACAAAGAGCAGAATGGTTGGATTGGAGATAGATTATCCTCCATTGTACAGAGAAAGTAACTCTGATGATCCTAATCCAAATCCCCCTATTAATTCTGCTGAAGCGTTACGAATTGCACGACAGGTGGATTCTCTTTCAGATTTCACCTTTGATCCAAACCCAGAACACAATGAGTTTGTACAAATATGGGATAGACATATAAATGGAATCCAAAATGGTGCTACTGATTTGACTACAGAACAAAAATTTGACCTTGAAGCGATCTTAACGATGGTTGAATTTGCACATAAACTTAGAGAGGGATTCATATTAAAATTCGATAAAGCAAAAGCATCAGCAATTCCAAGAGGGACATTATTGATAGATCAACCTATAACAGGTAGAGAGCTGAGAAGAATGGCCGAGGTCCTAAGTAAAATGTCGGCTGAAGAAAAAGCTACATCTAGTCCAGAAGGAGTTGTAAGAGATTTGATTGAGCAAATTTTCCTTCCCAATATTGACAAGAGAGATGAAAAAGATGAAATAAAAACAGCTATGGCGACCTGGACATCAACCAAGCGACCAGCTGCATAATTCTATAGTTATATGGATGATGAAAGTAGAGAGCGGTCACAAAACCCCCCGACTAAAGATAATTTTGCACGAGAAAAGATTTTTTTAGCAGAACAAGCTGCTGATGGTCTTACAGTTGTGCCGGGTACATCGTGGGCATTTCATTACCCGCATGGTATCGCAGCCCGTACTACCACACTTGCAGAATTGCTTACGGGTAAAGTGACATCTGAAGATGTAGTTGCAGATTTACGACCTGATGCTTTTACCTATGCTTTGGCTGATCTTGAAGGACAAGGATTATCTTCGGTTGCAGGGAGAGTGCGAGATGTATCCAATTATGTGAAGCATTATGACTATGCTCGATTTGCGCAGTTTGTTTCAGGGATGAATGGCACAGGTACAACTCCAGAAGTAGCACAATCTCTGTATGATGGAATAGCCCAAAGCAGAATTCGCAGAAAAATGATAGACGCCTATGGATATACTGGTAGAAAACAAATAGAAGAAGCACTTAGATTGGACGCAGAACGAACGGTACAACAAATGAGTAGTCTTCCCACTGTTGAACGAGTATTATCAGCCTTGAAAATGAATTGGATGGCCGGGGATCAATTTGCAAGATCGGAACAAAGAGACCAGGTTGTAGAACAGTTATCCCCCGAAGAACGTGAATTATATGACCAATTGAAGGATGCGTATCAAGAGTATGTGAAAAAGGGTGATGAAACAGCGTATACCAAATTAGTAGCTGGAATTAAAGAGAGTATTCCAAGTATTCAACAAAAGCCACAAACGTCAGAAAGAGATGAAAGTCAAGAACAACTCGAGCAAGATTTAGAACCATATAAAGATCAAGCAGTTCCTCCTGGTACTGAAGGAGACCCAGCAATACCGCCTGAAGATTCTGATGAATACCATAGTTCTCCTCCGATATCAGGAGAATCCAAAGAACAGGCTGGCACCAGACCCTTTTTTGAAATCACTCCAAGCGGTTCAAGTACGAAACCACTAACGGGGTATTATTCTTCAGGAAGAAAAAGTTACTACGATATTGATAGGAAAACATGGAGCAAAAAGAAACAATTACGTGCGTACACCTCATCACTTCCAGGTACCCAGCGGCAAACAATATCGGGTATAACAAATGCAGGTCTAAAATCTGTACCAATACCAAACGGATACGACCTTGATCTCTCTTCACTCACGTTTTCAGGCGCATCACCAGAGATTTTTCGAGATCAAAATGGGTGCTTTTACATAAAGACAGATGGAAATAGTACTTTTTCAATTGATTTTCTAAAACAAGATATTCCATTCGTTGGACCACCAATTGCAGAAGATAGCACGCCAATTCATGTAGGACACCTTTCAGGTGATACAGAAAAAATGATGAGCGCTGTTACTGGTGGCATCTTGGAAAAATCTGAACAGCTTCGTCGCTATTTGCTTTCAAAACATTTTTATCCTGGAGATGGAGATTTACAAATGGCCCAAGCATTACAATATAAATTACGAAGCGAATCTACGGGCGATACGTATGTTCAAAATCTTGATACATCAGAATACTTAGAATGTTACTCTGCAAATACTCTCTATATTGCAATGCTACGAAAAGTGGGGATTTCAGCACGACTTGTGGTTGGACATAAAGTGGAAGGAGCAAAAGATGGTAAAGCCATAATCGATTCTCAAACTGGTCATGCTTGGACTGAAGTTTGGGATGGTACTGCCTGGAGGAGAATGGACGCAACTCCACGACCAAAACAACAGAAAAAGGATCAGCAAGGTGACTCTGATAGTCCTACTGAAGAAGCGCAAGATGGTGGAGTTGAAAAACAAGACGGTGGTGCTGAAAAACAAGATGGTGAACAGGGACAAATGGGGGAAGCTTCAGACCAGGATATAGCAGAGGGAGAATCAGAACTTGATAATGCTCAGCAACTTTCTGAACAAATGAGTGCGCAAAAGCAGAGTTTGGATCAAAGACTTGAGGATGCGAAGTCATTTCAAGATGTAAAAGATCTACTAAAAGAAGCAGAGGACTCTGAATTATTTGATGATATGAAAGAAGATGTAAAGGAACGGGCGCAAGCAAAAGAAGAACAAATGAAAGAAGTTATTAAAGAAAGTTTGGACGAAATGGTTCAAGATGGATTTTTGGATGAAGAGCGTAGGGAGGAACTTGAAAAACAACTTGAGGAAAGTCAGTTACAGGAACTTGATCGTATTCGAGAGCAAATTGAAAGAGAAAGCAGTGCATATAATGAATATCAAGAAATTAAAGAAGAAGTTGCACCACTAGTGGATAAATGGTTCGACTATTTCGTAGAAAGGTTACCAAAACAGGATGAAGTTGATGTGGACGAGGATGCCCTTACTCGACAAGGATCCTTTAACAGGCATTCAGTAATGAAACCAAGAAATTTACTGTTTGGTACGGTTAAAAATCCTCGTATCATTCGACCCTCAATTAAACCTAAATTCTTAGCTTCTATTATGGTTGATGTAAGCGGATCTATGAAAGGGGATAAACTCACAATGGCACGCAAACAATTGATATTTTATAACGAACTCTTTTCAAGAATTAGTAGTGAATTTGGTTTTATACGATATGCAAATACTATGTTTTCTGATACGGTAACTGAACTCAAAGGATTTGACCAGGACTATGAAAGTCCAATTAGACATGACTGGGGTGATGGATCAAGATCGACAATTAAAGCTCGACTTATGCAAGCTCTTCATACACAGGGAGGTACAAATATGTTGCCCGCAATTCAAAAAGCAGCAGCAGATTTAAACAGAGAGATGCTTGAATACCCAGATTATGCTTCTGCATTTTATTTTATTGGTGATGGAGAAGATACTCAAGGAAATTCTCAACAAATCAGCGAATTTCTACGGTTGCGTGAAGAAGAAAGGGGATTTGGAGGTCATATGGTATCGGCAATAATGCTCGGGGACGAACCACAAAGAATAGAATTAGCGAAAATCTTTGGAGACGAAAATACAACCGTTGCACCTAATTTCGATACGCTCATAGAACAAAGCATGTATAAGTTTGATGAAGACATAGAGGCATATCTTGCAGATAAAACAATATAAATTGCTTATCCTCCCGTTCCGACTAAAAATATTGCCTGCCAGGGGCGGTAGTTTGAGTAAAAATTAGAGTTACTGTACAGACATAAATTTCCAAGGATTCGCGGAATTTTTTGTCTTTTCTACTCGAACAACTTTTTTACCATCTTTAATGAGTCCATCTATCAATCTCTCATTCAATTTATTTAATTTCTTATCATATGGTGAAAAAAAAACATATGATCTATTTGATTGCATTTTAATTTTATTCGCAATAATATAACTCATAAATTCTTCTGAAAGACCTAAGTTTTTTTTCACTTGTTCATTTTCGGACATATATGTATAGTATAACACTCAATTAGTAATCGTCAATATCTATTCCAAGCACAAGTCCCAAAATGTCTTTTACAAATGTCTCTTTGTATTGCAGATAATTACTCTTAATATCTTCTATAGCCCATTGCAAAGATTTTTCTTTTGAAATGACATCTGTAACATCATTATAGTCTACTATATCGATAGAACTTTCTAGTGAGATTGCGGTATGTCTGTGAAGTTTTCCATGGGTATCGTCGTAATATAGAATTGTGACCCATTTTGTATTGACTTTAATCTCAAGGGATACACATGTAATCTCACGTATTCTTTGCCTGTCGTCAGTTTTATAAATATATGAAACCCTATTATTAGGTGAAAGTTGGAAATTAAAATGATGTTTTACATAAAGCACTCTTTTTAATCTCTTCTTTGATTTCACGAGGATATGATAATACAGAACGTCAGTACAATCAACACCTTCTATTTATCCCCCCGTTCCGACTAAAAATATTGCCTGCCAGGGGCGGTAGTTTGAGTAAAAATCTGTATCCTGCAAGATTTGTCCTCCCCGTTCCACTTTATAATGAAATAGTGCTTTTGTTCCGGGGGCGGCCCAATCGACTTGTTTTTGGGTACCTTTTGGAAGTGTGGGGTCATCTTGATATTTGGGGTCTGGTGCGGCTTGGACATCCCAAATTTTGGAATCTGAAAGCGTAACTAGTCGTCCATCACTTTTGCCATACATCTCAAAAGTGACTATTTGGTTCACCTGGTCAACTTTTGTCTGAATGAGGATTGCAGCAGGCGTATCATTCTTAAATTTAAGGTCAACCGTTGGACCAAATACAGTAGCATCAAATCCGGGCCGTTTGTCATTTTCATAATAGTGAACTCGATATGCGTGTGCTTGTCGTTCCAAAACAGGTAAGCCTGTGTTCATGATGGCACGGAATAGCGTGGTCGAAACCTGGCATATCCCACCACCATCTCCTAAAATTGTCTTTCCTTCTTTGATGATATATGCCGGCTGATAGCCGGTTGCAGCTGATATATCACCAATTGTATTGTTAAACGAAAAAACACTATCTTTTGGCACGATAACGCCATTTATCCTCGATGTTCCTAAAATGACGTTGTGAATACGGCCAGGAATAGAACCTGCATAATTTGATGTTCCTTCCCCAATCTTTTCCACAATTCCTAGATCATTTATTGAGGACAACGTCACTGTAGGCTTACTAATTTCATAACTGACTGGTACTACAATGCCACCTTTCTTATTTGTCCCGGTAGAAAGACCCATAAGCTGTTTTTCAATTTTGGCAATAGTCTCTTTTTTCTGGATTTGTAATCCATTTTTTTCTATCTTAAATGCACTTACCCGGTTATTTTCAACAGTAAAAAGCGCATTTTCAGGAGGTCGACTGTACGAAGCATCTAATGTGTCTAGATAATTATTTATAATCGTTTTGTCATAATCAATTGATGAGTAGAAATCAAATCGACCGATGGTAAAAAGCGATCTAATTTGTTGTGCGATCTGCGAAGCATTATTTCCTACCCGACCAATCAAATACGCCTGATCTGTGGGCGTTTTGGTATCAAGTGTCAAATGAAGTGCTTGTGCAGAAAAAGTTGCTTCTTTAGTATCATAGGTGAGTCGTAAAAAAACATGTGATAGTGTTTTATTCTTATTCTTCAAGTACTTCTCAACTTCAGATCGGTTTTTATACCCAAAATGTATGTTATCTACGTATACATTGGGATATATCTTACCCCTAAGATCAGCTTGCTTTCTATTTAAATAAAAGGTAAGTGTGCCTATAAAAAAAAGAAAAAAGACCATTGAAAAAAATAATGATCGAGCAAAAAATGACAGTGCGAGCTTAGTGTGATGCATATTTTCAAGCTTTGAAATTAGTGTAAATATTGTATACCATTATACTATGGATGAAGATAAAAATGCGCCTGCTACTCCACAGCCAATATACGAAACAATTGTCGAGTCTGAACCAGGCACAAGTCAACCCACAACACCGCCTAATGAGGTCCCAAGCCAACCTCCGATTGCATCCGAACCGGAAATAGTACCTGAAGAGATTGGTGAAGAGGCGACTCCCGAGACATTCAAACCACCGCTTATTAACCTTGATGATGCTGGCGAGGGCGCAAGTAATAAGACTCGGTTTATCATAATTGGCGCCGCACTGTTTTTCTTTGTACTAATTTTCTTCGGGCTTTTTTTACTTGTCAGAGGTCTCGGTGGAGCTCCAGTCAAAAAAGTTTCACTGGAGTATTGGGGTTTATGGGAAGACAAGGCCATAATGGACCCTATTATTAAAGAATATGAGCGGCAAAATAAAGGAGTAACTATACATTACGACAAGAAAGATCCCCATAGTTACCGTGAAAAGCTTCTGACGCGTTCCAAAGAAGGGAATGGACCCGATATATTCCGTTTTCATAATACCTGGCTTCCGACTATAAAAGATGTCCTAGCACCGCTTCCTAAAACGATTATGTCCAATAGTGAATATGAATCCACTTTTTATCCAGTTACTAAAAAGGACTTAAAAGTTGGAGACACCTATTTTGGAATTCCGCTTGAAATAGATGGCCTTGTATTGCTTTATAACGATGATTTATTTAAAACTGCAGGAATTCAAGTAGCTCCAAAGACATGGAATGACATTCTTAATTATTCTGCAAAAATAACAGTTGCGGGTCCTTCGGGAATTGTCACTTCAGGTATAGCATTAGGAACAGCTGAAAATATTAATCATTTTTCAGAAATTTTGGGTTGGATGATGTTACAAGCAGGAGCGAAACTTTCTGACTTATCGAGCTCAGAAGCTGTCGATATACTATCCTCATACGAACGTTTTGCCCAAGCTCCCGACCCACGATGGGATGAAAATATGCCAAATTCAACAACGGCGTTCATTCAGGGTAAGGTGGGGATGATTATCGTTCCTTCATGGGAAATCCTGCCTATAAAAACGGTTGCGCCTGACCTCAACTTTAAAGTTGCCCCACTACCAGTTGTGCCTGGAAATAAACAGATAAGCTTGGCAGATTATTGGGTTGAAGGCGTTTCTCGGTATCAAAAGCCTGAAAATCAACAAGCTGCATGGAAATTTTTGCGTTATTTGAGTCAAAAAGATACAATGGTAAAGATGTATGAACTAGCAACCAAAACACGTATCTTTGGAGAACCATATTCTCGAGTTGATTTAGCTTCAAAGCTTGCTCAAGACAAGTATATTGGACCAGTAATCATGCAAGCGAATGTGATGCAAAGTTTGCCCGTTATGAGTAGAACATACGACAATGGACTCAATGATGCAATTGTTGGGTACTTGAAAAATGCAGTAAATGATACGGTTAAGGGAGTCTCTGCTCAGGAAGCGTTTGATACGGCTGGAAAGGGAATTACTGAAGTATTTAACCGATTTGATATAAAGTAATATGTTAGATTTTTTTAAAAAAAAGGGTGGAGAAACACGAGAGCTATACATGGGGTTAGTCTTAAAAGAAAGTGACGGACTTGTCCTTCTTCTTGAAATTGATACAGAAACAAAAACAATTCATACACTTGATCAAAAAAAATTTACTTACACAAATTCATGGGAACATCTGACCGAAGATGTTGATCAAGTACTTTTTGAACTCGAGAAGAGAAATAGTGTTGAAATTGAAAAAACAGTCCTTTTTTTGTATTCACATCTCATCGACCAAGAAAAAAAATCAGTAAAACCGCAGTATAAAACAAAAATCAGGGATATGGCTTCCGAGCTTGGACTCGAAATTGTTGGGTATGCCCAGTTTCATGAGGCGGTCTCCTTATATTATCACCAAATAGAGATGACTCCTCTATCTGCAATTATTATTGAACTTGATGGAGCCGCAGTCAGTATTTTTGTATATAAAGCGGGCGCGTTACAGCATGCGCAGACCATTGCGCAAACAAATGATTTTATCGCTGATCTTGAAGCAGTATTTAAAAGCCAGAATGGATCATTTTTACCAACTCGCATGATACTTTATGATTCAACTGATTTGGAAGATATGTCAGATAAAATCATGAACCATACCTGGGATGAGAAACTTTTTATCCAAATTCCAAAAGTTGAAATTCTACCCGAAGAACAACTAACCATCGCCCTCACAGCCTGTTTTTCAAAACAGATGTTTGAAGATATTCCTACGTCTTCAATTGGGGAAGAAGAATCTCGCGTACTTGAAGCCGCTAGCGCTGGAGCACTTATTGACTCAACAGACGAGTCAAAGCAAGATCTTGAGCCCGAACAAGTTACCAAAGAATCTGCTTCTCCACCTCTCGATCCCTCCCCTCCACCACTCGAGCCTCCTATCTCCGGCTTTCTTGTCGGCGAAGATATTGCGCTCCAAGAGGGAGAAGATGCAGACTCTGATATCGTTGAGGAAATGGCCGTGGAGATTCCAAAATCAGCTTATAATGATTTATTAAATAATGACCTACCCGTAAAAAAACATATGAAACTGCCCAGCTTTACCTTCCCATCACTTTCTCTACCAAAAATATCTTTTAAGTATGGAATGCCTGCATTGGTCATAATTGGATTTGTACTTATTTTTATTTCTCTTTTTTCGCTTTTCTATCTGTTCCATAAAGCAACCATAACTCTCTATTATAAAACACCAACAATAGTAAAAGATGTCGTTATTGGAGGTATTGCAGTTGAGAAAATGACAAAACAAACAAGTGATTCAGAGAAGGTTAATGCAACAGGTAAAAATACCATTGGGGAAAAGGCAAAAGGTGAAATAACTGTTTACAATCTTGAAAAACAAGAAAAAACGATTAAAAAAGGAACTATGCTAAAAACAGATGCTGGTGTGGCATTTACTCTTGATTCTGACGTTAAAGTGGCATCAGCATCTTCATCAACAACAAGTGGAGGAGATGTAACGATTGTCACCGGAAAACAAAAAGTAAATAGTACGGCTTCTGAAATTGGTGAGACGGGGAACATTTCCAAGGACACAAAACTTACCTTTGATGGGATTAACTCGGATGTTCAGCGTGCGATTGCATTTGCTACTTTTACCGGGGGATCTAAAAAAAATATTACGACTGTTTCGCGAAACGATTACGACTTATTAAAGAAAAAGGTAGTGTCAAAAATCACCTCCCAGGCAAATAGCCTATTAAAGGATTCATCTCCTAATAAAAAAGTTCTTACTCAACTTATTCAAACAAAATTTATAAGTGAAGCGTACTCTTCTGAAGTTGGTGAAGAAGCAACAGATGTTAGTCTCAATGCGAAAGTAGATGTTCTACTGTATATCTACGATGTTGTACAAGTAAGAGACAGAATAAAAAGTACCATTACCGATGTTATTCCTCAAAATTATAAACTTGAATCATCAAAAATACTGTACAGCGTCAAAAAAGCGGTTCAAAAAGATACTAAAGTCACACTAACGCTTCATATTGTAGCTTCGCCAGAATATGATATTGATACAAAAAAAGTTGTTGTTGCCGCCCGAGGTACATCACAAGTGGCTCTTGAAGATAGTCTTAAGAACATATTTCATACAAGTGGATATCAAATAAGTATAGATTCAGTGCTCCCATTTTTAAAAAACAGGTTACCATTTTTTGAGAAAAATATAACAGTTGCTATTGTTTCAGAATAATTATGCCGCTCTATCACTATGTTAAAACCAAGTATTCGAGAAAAAAGGCCATTGTTGGCATAATTTCATATATTTCACTCACAATTGGAACACTCTTTTTGTTTTGGTCATTTTATCCAATTATTTCTTTTGAAATATATTCACGTTTTTTTTCAGAAAAGACTCTTTTTACTGCAATTGCGGCAAACCAAACGACAGCGCTTACTACAGCGGCTACGTTAAAGGGAAATTCAAACATTTTCTCGACAAATTTGTCGGATTATACAAAAGCAGGTATTTGGTTTCCAAGCATTCATCAAACTACTGAAATTCCAGTAAAAGCAGGAAAAAGTATTAAGGAATATTCGCTCTCTATCCCAAAACTAAACATTACAAATGCTCGAGTAATTGTGGGTGGAGAAGACCTCAAAAAAGGACTTGTACATTATTTGCCTCGATGTTTTCCAGGGGACCCATGCAATATCGCAATTTTTGGACACTCCTCACTTCCTCAACTCTATGATCCGAAGAATTACACCACGACTTTTACGTATCTTCCGTCTCTCAAGAAGGGAGATAAGATTTATGTGGATTTTGATGGGGCAAAATATGAGTATGATATTTCTGACGCATTCATCGTAACGCCCGAAGAAGTATCTATTTTAGATGAAATGTACGATGATTCCTACCTTACCCTCGTAACCTGTGTCCCCCCAGGCACAGCGTGGAGTAGGTATGTTGTACGGGCAAAAATCGTAAAAGTATAGCTTGTAGTATCCTATAAAATATGGTAGAATACACGCCTATCTCATGGCTAATAAGGAGCTTTACATCAAGTATATTCGCGTAATTACTTTACCAATTGTGAAGGCGTTTTTTTATGCTGCATTATTTCTCATTTTTATCGGAGATATCGTCATTGATTTCATTACCTTTGTTCTAAAAACTGTTGCAAATGTGCTATTATTTCTACCTCGAAAAGCAAACCATATTCCATACAAAATCAAGTATTTTATACTCGGAATTGGTATCACACTCCTAGTTTTTTTTGTATACCAAAGCTACATCTTTGTAAAAACACTCCCTACTCCAAAGCTCATTGGAACATTAAACTATTCAGTTTCAACCAAAATTCTTGATAGAAATGGGTCACTTCTCTATGAAATTTTTCATGATCAAAACAGAACACCCGTAAAAATAGATTCGTTACCAAAATACGTTTCACAAGCAACTATTGCTATTGAGGATCAGGCTTTTTACGAACACCCGGGAATATCTTTGTATGGGGGGATACTTCGGGCATCAAAAGAAATGCTCTTTGACCGATCGCTTCAGGGTGGATCGACAATTACACAACAACTTGTAAAGTCAGCACTTCTTACCCCAGAACGAACCATTACTCGAAAGGTAAAAGAAGCAATCCTCGCCATATGGACAGAGCATATGTACACTAAAAAGCAAATTTTAGAAATGTATCTCAACCAAGTTCCGTATGGAGGATCTTCCTACGGGATTGAGAAAGCCTCACAAACCTTTTTTGATAAAAGTAGTCATGATTTAACGATTGCGCAAGCCGCATTTTTAGCTGGTCTTCCCCAAGCTCCATCGTTATATTCACCCTACAGTAATCCAAAATATGCTCTAGATCGTCGCAATGATGTTTTGAAGAAAATGTCTGAACTTGACTTCATAAATAAGAAACAATACCAATCTGCTCTTCAAGAACCGCTTACTATTAAATCGCCAACACAATATATTAGGGCTCCACACTTTGTGTTTTATGTGAAATCAGTTCTTGAAAAAATGTATGGAATTGCGCGCGTTGAAGCTGGAGGATTACGGGTGGTTACCAGTCTTGATTTAAAAACACAGGAACAAACAGAAAATATTTTGTCTGATGAAATTGCCAAAATAGAGTATTTACATGTAACAAACGGTGCGGTTCTTGTTACAGCGCCCAAAAATGGTGAAATACTAGCAATGGTAGGATCAGTAGATTATTTTAACAATCCAGAGGGGGCGTTTAATGTGACCACGGCACTTCGTCAACCTGGTTCATCTATTAAACCGCTTATGTATTCACTTGCGCTTGAAAAAGGATATACTGCCGCAACACAAATAAGTGACACACCTATCACCTATCAAACTTTAGGTGGATTACCATACCAACCGGTAAATTATGATGGGAGATACCATGGTAATGTAACGCTTCGTACAGCCCTTGCAAGTTCATACAATATTCCAGCGGTAAAAGTCTTAAATAATCTTGGAGTAGATCAGTTTATCGATCACGCACATAAAATGGGAATTTCCACATGGGAAGATAAAAGTCGTTTTGGACTTTCACTTACACTGGGAGGGGGAGAGGTGACGATGACTGATATGGCAACAGCATTTGGAGTATTTGCAAATGGAGGAAATAAAGTTCCTGTTAACCCATTGTTATCAGTTTCTGATTACAATGGAAACTCGCTGTATCAACAACGTACCAATAATGATGTACTCGGTGTAATTTCAAAAGCAGTTGCGTTTATTATTTCTGATATTTTATCTGATAATAATGCGCGAGCTGGCGCTTTCGGAGCTCATTCAAGTCTTGAAATTCCTGGATATAAAGTTGCAGTGAAAACGGGAACTACAAATAGTAAACGAGATAATTGGACAATTGGATACACCCCAACTTATCTAACAGTAGTATGGGTTGGAAACAATGATAATTCACCTATGAATCCAGCACTTACTTCTGGAGTTACGGGTGCCGCCCCTATTTTTAATCGAGTCATGTCGAATGTATTAAATAGTAATGTTCTTAACTATCAAAATATAAAAGGCGGCTTTATACTGCCTGATGGAATTGTTTCCAAATCGTGTATGGGAAAGAATCCAGAGTACTTTATTAAAGGAACAGAGAACAAAGTCAATTGTTTTGCTTCGAAATTGAGCCCGACGCCTACTTCCCACTAAAATATTCCTGTGGAATAACGAAAAGCGTTACCGCAGAAAGCATTTTTTTATCTTCAGTACTTTTTTTAGAAACAAAATGAACGGTATCCCCGGCCTTTATTTTGGCAAGTGTTGTTCGCGTAATTTCAAGGGTTTTTGGGTCCATAATTTTTGGCCTCACTTTTGTAGGGATATCAAGTGTAAATTCTTCTTTTTCCGTTGTAACAAGGTCAATCGTTCCTGCACTTGTATCAACACTTGTTATTTGACCTGATCCCACGAAAAAAGGTACGTCTCGATAAATTGTATTTGCAGTTACAGTATTTTCAACGATTGGGCCCGAGACAAATACATAATCATTTTTTGTAAGATCGGCAATCTTAATAGTTTTTTCAAAAGTCCCACTTATTTCACGAGCTTCGGTAAGGGAAGCATCAATAACTATTTTAAATGTGTGTCCTGTAGTATTTTTTATTTCGATAGTATCTTTTTTAATATCAGTAATGGAACCTGCCGCAATTGTACCCGCATTTTTTTTCAATGTATCAACTTTATCCGCAATTTTTTCTTTTAGGTTTTCAACTGCTTTATCAAGTGAAGACTGTTTTGTAGGTTGTACGGATGGCTCATCGGATTCTTCAACTGACGGAGTTGGAGTCACAGTAGCTGCATACACGGAATTAAACGCAATAAGTGTAGCAATAGTTACCATAACAAAACTTGCAACAAGCACTTTTTTATTCATTTGAAATGTTATAAATTTTCAATATTCGATCAGATGAGCTTTTTTCAAAATATGCAGTAACTTTAATTACATTTTCTCCAATCGATAATGGAAAATCGTTTTTAAAGGTGTTACTTTCTGCTTTAAATGCTTTTTCAGCTGTTGCGGAATTGAGGATAATGAGCGATCCTTTTTGGGTTTTACCACTTATTATTATCGAATCTGCATCGACGGCAGTATTGTTTTCTGGAGATGTAATTGTTAGTGGAGAAAGCTCTTGCTGTGTTGTTGCAACCACAATTGGTGTTGTTGCTGGGGTGATCACTTTTTTACCTGATGAGCCCCGATTTTTAGAATTTGCAACCAAAAATATGGCAATTGAAACTCCGGCAGTGATGCCAAGGATGATTGCAATAAGCGTTTCCTTTTTCATGAGCTCCACTATATTACTCAATTGCGGCTTTATTGTCAACCGTATGATAAAATATAAGCATATATGACGCATCAAGAATTACGCACTTTGTGGACCTCCTTTTGGGAAAAAAAAGCGCATAAGTTAGTTTCTCCGGCCCCTCTTGTCTTGCAAAATGACCCGACGACTCTCTTTACGAGTTCCGGAATGCAACCACTCATCCCCTATTTGAATGGAGAAGCACATCCATTAGGTAAGAAACTGTACAACATCCAGCTTTGTTTTCGAGCAGTGGATATTGATGAAGTTGGAAACAATCGACATACAACTTTTTTTGAAATGATGGGAAATTGGTCACTTGGAGATTATTTTAAAGAGGAACAGCTAGGATGGATATGGGAATTCTTTACACAGGAGCTCAAGCTTCCAAAAGAAAAACTGTATGTCTCAGTATTCGAGGGTGAAGGGGAAGTCTTTGCAGATCATGAATCTGTAAAGATCTGGAAAAAACTTGGAGTTGCTGATGATCACATTCATTTTTATGGTAGTGACAAGAACTGGTGGTCGCGGTCGGGACCTCCTAACAAAATGCCAGTGGGAGAGATTGGAGGACCGGATAGTGAAGTATTTTACGACTTTGGAGAAGATTTGAAAATACATGAGAATTCTCCATTCAAAGAAAAAGAATGCCATCCAAACTGTGATTGCGGACGGTTTTTGGAAATAGGAAACTCTGTTTTTATTCAATACAAGAAGTCTGCAAATGGATCGCTTACAGAGCTCCCGCAAAAAAATGTCGATTATGGTGGAGGACTCGAGCGAATACTTGCCGCAGTTAATAACGATCCAGATATTTTCAAGACAGATGTATTTAGTTCGATTATTCGAATAATCGAAGTGGAAACCGGGATTTCATATGACAAATCAGAAAAAAAAGCTGAAATGAGAGTTATTGCTGATCATATGAAGGCAGCTGTTTTTATGATAGTTTCGGGAGTCATACCATCAAACAAGGAACAAGGGTATATGCTTCGTAGGCTTCTTCGTCGAGCGGCGATTAAAACACGAAGTGTATCGGGTGATCTACCTGTAAAACTATTTATTTCAGTTGGAAATGCTGTACTAACAATCTATGACGGTTACGACGGAATAAATAAAAAAGAACAAGAGACCCTTGTTGCATCAGTTATTTCAAATGAAATGAACAAATTTTCACAAAGTCTAGATAATGGTCTTAAATACTTTAATAAGTATGAAAAAGTTGATGAAAAAATCGCATTTGATTTATTTCAAAACTTTGGTTTTCCATTTGAAGTAACGCAAGAGCTGGTTGAGGAAAAAGGCTATTCTCTTGATCCAACTCGATTTAATGAACACTATGAATCACATAAGAATCAGTCGCGTACTGCCTCTGCAGGAACGTTCAAAGGTGGACTTGCAGATCAGTCCGAGCAGGTTTTGAAGTATCATACCGCCACACATTTGCTTCATCAGGCGCTTCGGGATGTATTGGGACCATCAGTTCGGCAAGAAGGATCAAATATTACCGGAGAACGATTACGATTTGATTTCTTTGTCGATAAAAAGCCCGATACTGATGCATTCAAAAAAGTTGAACAGATTATAAATGAAAAGATTGCGGAAAAACTTTCGGTTGAGTGTAAGATTCTACCTAAAAAAGAAGCGGAAAAGATCGGTGCACTTTATTTCTTCAAAGAAAAGTATGGGGATGAAGTAAAAGTATATTTTGTGGGCGACTACTCAAAAGAATTTTGTGGCGGTCCTCATGTACAAAATACCGGGGAAATTGGTAGTATAAAGATAACGAAAGTAAAAAAAATTGGCTCAAATTTAATGAGAATCTATGCGCAATAAACTTATCGAAAAACTCACTACGCAGTTTCCTCGTCTAAAAGATCAGAGATTTGTACTTAAAACTGGTGCAACAAGTATCATCATTACATTTTTAGTCTTGTTTTATATTTTTATATTACATGGCCTTCCCAATCCAAAAGGTTTACAAAACTACAAAATCATTCCTGTTTCAACACAAATTCTTGATCGAAAGGGGAGACTTTTGTACGAGATTTTTCGTGAACAAAATAGAACGCCTGTTAAGATAAAAGAGCTGCCAGATTACGTAAAAAACTCGACTATTGCAATTGAAGATAAGGATTTTTACCGGCATGGCGGAATCTCAATAATTGGAGGCATGATTCGCGCATTTAAAGATACACTTTTACTAAATAAAGGAGTTCAGGGAGGTTCAACGATTACCCAACAACTTGTAAAGTCTGCACTCTTAACACCCGAACGAACAATTCAACGAAAAGTTCGTGAAGTGGTACTTGCTATTTGGGCTGAACAGATTCTTTCAAAAGATGAAATTCTGGAGCTTTATTTAAATCAAGTTCCGTATGGGGGAGTCTCATACGGAATTGAGGAAGCGGCGCGCACCTATTTTGGAAAACACGCAGCCCAGCTCACACTTTCACAAGCTTCTTTTTTGGCAGGTATGCCACAAGCTCCTAGCCTGTATTCTCCCTATACAAATCCTGATGGTGTAAAGAGACGACAAGCAGAAGTACTTAAAAGCATGACAGAACAGGATTTCATAACTGAAAAAGAGCGTCAGAATGCGTACAAGGAAAAACTTTCTATCTTGCCACCCAAAAAAACCA
>MFZQ01000006.1 GCA_001789445.1 Candidatus Roizmanbacteria bacterium RIFCSPHIGHO2_02_FULL_40_13b
TATCAAAAATATACAATCCTGTTGAGGCGAAGTTGGATGGAACGGGACCTGGAGTCACTTTCCCCGGTTTTTCAACAATTTCAACAATCTTTTTTGGATCATGTTCATCAAACTTAGCAACTCCAAATCGCTCGGGATCGGGAACCTTTTTCAGAAAAGCGACAGATCCATGCGTAAAATCCTTAACTGCTGATGAAATATCGGCATCTGTCGTATTATCTCCCAAAATTACTGTTAAAGGACCATTTTCAGCAAAATCTTTTGCAAACGAAAGTGCATCGGCAATTCCGCCATTTGGTTTATCTTGGTATGCGTACTCCAGGTGTTTGAGCCCGAGCTCCTTACCATTTTTCAGTACACTCACAAAACTTCCGGCGTGTGGGCCTGAAATTACAACGAGAACTTCTGTAATCCCAGCATTTACAAGTGTCTGGATAGGATAAAATACCATCGGCTTATCGTAAATAGGGAGAAGATGTTTATTAGTTGCATGCGTTAGGGGGTAGAGTCGTGTTGCCAAACCGCCTGCAAGTATTACGCCTTTCATATGATTTATTATACAGGTTAATTACTATTTCAACAAAACTGCTTTTAGTAAAAAGAACGCTGTTGAGCCAATGAGAATATACTCCAAAACTACAGAGAGTCGAAGTGTTTTGTCTGCGATGTGGTGGAGTACTCCCCACGCCATATAGACACATATAAAGAGTGCAATGATGGCGAATTGGGAATTTGGGCGGCCTTTTGCGAGGGAAAGAAGAACGAGAAGGAGGACCGCAACGCTCCCCAAGACTAAATACCAAAGGTGATGTTTTTTGTTTTTCATAATATTGTTCCTCTGGCAACTAATAATAAACTGGCAAGGATGAATGCGACGAAAATGAAATGGGCCATGTGTTTGCCCAGTACGCGGTATACTCCCAACTTGTGTGCAAAGTATGCATCAAGTACAAATATGAACAGGAGCATGCCGAAGAAGACCGTTGCGGCAGTACGCGGGAATGAGTTGAGGAGTTTAGTTATGAGACTCTGTTTAATTGATGCGGCGGGTAACAAACTCTCGGGAGGATTTATTGTCGCAACTTGCGCGACGACAGTAGGCTCGGCTGTAGGTGTTTGAGTTGGTCCTCCAGTTGGCGGAAGAACTTGGAGTGTTGGTTTAGGTTCCTCGGCTTGCGCCCTAACAGGATTCGTTTGGGCCAGTGCACTTTGCCCACCAATCGGTTTCCCAAACATTTGTACTACGAGTGTTGTTTCAGAACCCGAAAGCGTTCCATTTTGTACACAAAAGCCAATATCTTGATATTTAGTACTTAAAATATTGGCGGCGTGCCCGGAGGACGCCATCCAGGCATTTACGACACTATTTGAATCACCAAAATCTTTGGCTAAGTTTTCTCCTGCTGTTTCATATTTATATCCAGATTGGGCTATATAGAACCATGGAGTGGTGCCGTCGGGGGCGTAATGTGCCCAAAAATTATCTGCTATCATTTTATTTGCTTTGCCGCATGCGGCACTTGCTAATTGTGAATTATTATTTAACGCAGGCAAGCCGCTATTGGTTCTTTGTTGATTTGTCAGTTGAAGTAGCTTATCAGTACTTATATCTTGTGCTATTCCCAAAACTGATCCTGTAGTCAAAATTGAATTAGGTGAAACTGCGAACGAAATTACCATTGCGATTACGAGATATGCGGTTAGAAAATGCAGGTGTAGTGCACGTGCACGAAAATTATTGTGTTTTGATGGGATAAAAAAACCGTGTAAAAAAGAATGACTCATACTAAATACTTCGTAACAAAATTAATGTTATTTCTTATATAGTACCAGACAACCACAATGCCTGTAAAATCGATGATGACGTCTCGCAGTTTACCTTCTCTGGTGGGAACGAAATATTGATGTAGCTCATCTGTCGTAGCGTATGCAACAGAAATAATCACCGCATACAGTAGTTGTTTTTGTATAGGTAGTTTTGTTGTTTGATTGAGCGCCCGAAACCAGAGATAAAAAAGGAATGCATACTCAACCATATGAAGGATTTTAAAGATAATAAAGTCAAGTGTAGTTATATTTACAATTACAAAATGTTGGCGCGATGAAAAGAAAAAAATAGCACCCATCCAAAAAATGATAGGTAACCAGTAGTTAAGAAAATTTCTAATCATATGGTCTTAGGACCATTTTACATAAAATGAACGATATATTTAACAAAGAAATGAAAAACGTGCTCGTTGTTCCTGTTTTAATTGAGATATCAAACACATTACTTATTTGGGGCTGGATTAATTCTTCCTCTTGTAGCTGGTCATTCAAACTCTTTTTGCCAGGGTTATTGAACTCTTGTTTGGTTTGTGCTTGGTACTCAGGTTTTGATAGCGATGAAGTATTTTCCGTTTCAATCTCTCCAGCAGTTTTATCATCTATGCCGAAAACTTCTCCAGTATCTGATATCGAAGTAGCACTGCTTGCAGATAATAAACACGAATTATTTGTACTACCTTTGCTAGGAACCTGAATACATGTTGCATGATTCAAAATGTCATTTCTCCCGATACTTTGTCCTCTTGAGGTAGTTGTGTAGGTAAAGCTATCTTTTTCATTTACATTCGCATCTAAAAGTCGAACTATATCTCCATTATTGTTAAATATTGGGGTAGAAAGATCAACTACCCGATACGATTTACCCGGAATGGTGATTGAGAAGATTTTTGGGCTACTTCCGCTATCCTCACCATCGTCAATAAACCAAGAATTGAGTACTACTTCATACTCATTATTATTGTACAGCTCTATCCATTCGTTTGAGTTGTCGGGAAAGGGGAGGAGCTCTGTTATGTAGATGTTGCTGACCGGAGGTGGGGAGGAGGAGATAGGGAGATAGGGTGGGGCGGAGGGGGAGAGGATGGGAGGAGTGGAGGTGGGGACAAGTGTGGGGGTTGGGGTGGGGATGAGGATTGTAATTGGAATGGCGCTTGCACTAGCTTCAGAGCCGGTGTAATTTCCAGATGCAGTATAGCGCCTGACGCGTGCAATAAAATGATCACTTTGACTCCAATTAGCTGGAATTGATGAAAGTCGTGCGGAAATTGTGGCGATTGCGGGAGTATCGGTAATGAGATTTATGGGGAAATAGTGGGTTCCATCCTCGCCGTTATACCATTCTGAACCAGTAAATGTTTCTCCAAAATAGTCAGTAGTTTCTTCCTTAAAAATATCTGCTCGTAGGTAATTAGTACCAGTTTTTGCTCCGGTTACAGTAACAGTCAACTCAAACGGTTCGGTTGAGATAGGGGAGATGACCGGGTCGATTGTCACCGAAACTGCAAAAACAGATTGTATTCCTATGAAGAAATAAATTAAAAATAAAAAAAGAATTCTTCTCGTTTTACGCATAAAACGGGGATTATACAGGTGAATTATGAAATAAATATGAAATGCTATTAATAATAGTGAGCTCGATACGTTATTTCTCGCATCAAAGGGGCCCTCAGTGTACGTGTGATCCCAGTGATGCTCGAAATAAGCGTATCTTCGCTCACTATTTAATATATTTGGAAGTCGCGATATAGTTCCCAATGAGTCCGATGATCATGCCGAAAAGTACAATGAGTCCGCATGAGAGTGCGACAAATCCTATGCTTGGTGGCCACACGAAAAGTCCAAGATTGGAAAGCCCAAAAAAACTTAAGGTGGGCGTTCCTTTGAGGTAATTTGTTAGTAATGGATAGATAGACAAGAAGCAAGCATAGAAAACGAAAAACGCTGCTCCACCACTTAAAAATCCCCAATACATTCCTTCCAGTAGAAATGGTTTCCTGATGTATAATTTTGTGGCGCCCAAAAGCTCCAGAAGCTCAATTTCGTCTTTTTTCAGGGCAATCTTAAAAGCTGTCGTAGTTATAAGAACTACAATTGACGTAAAAAGTAAAAATGCGAATATTCCGGTTGATAAGTAACGAAGTGCGGTTGTAAGTGCAAGTAGCTTGTGAACAATATTTTTTTGAAAACTGACCTCATCTACTCCGACTTGTTTTTGTAAAAATGTGGCGATTTCAGATAAATATTCAGGTTTTTTTGCATAAATCTCAAGTGAGGGGGGTAATATATCTGCTGATACCATCTCCAAAAGTTGTGGATCGTTTCTGTTCAGATCACGATAAATTTTGAGTGCTTGGTCTTGAGATACATATTTAACCTGGATTGTTTTTTGCGACTCAATAAGTGCATTTTTAATACTATTAATTTGACTCTCCTTTGTGGTGGTTGCAAAATACACGGTAACTTGTGGCCTACTTTCTACGTAGTTTAATTCACTATGAAAAAATGAAGTTAGCGAGAAGAAGAATAGTGCTAGAAAAAGTGTGAAAAAAAGGATTAAAAATGTAGCCAGAGATTGGTATGGCGTTCGTTTTACCGATTCTATAAACGTTCTCATAGATGATACCTCCCTGCTCGTTCATCTTTTATAAGCTTTCCATCAATAAGCGTAATGACCCTCTTTTTAAAGCTATTTACAATATCTACATTATGTGTTGCGATGATGATTGTCCGTTTTTTCTCAAGTTTTTTAAACAGTTTCATGATATCCCATGTTGTTTTTGGATCTAAATTTCCAGTCGGTTCGTCTGCAAGAAGTATCGTACGCTCGCCAATTATTGATCTCCCAATTGCGACTCGTTGTAATTCTCCTGCAGATAGTTGTAATGGAAACATAAACTTTTTTTCAGCGAGTCCAATAAGCTCAAGCATTTCTTCAACTTGAGATTTAATTATTTTATCGCTTGTCCCGGAAACCTTAAGTGCAAGCGCAATATTTTCAAATACAGTGTTATTCATAAGTATTTTAAAATCCTGAAAAACTACCCCAATTTTACGATGAAGTTTGACGGTATCATTGTATTTTTTGCTTGTAATATCTACCGAATCGATAAATATGGAGCCTGATGTGGGTACAATTTGACGCATGATAAGTTTTAAAATGGTGGTTTTGCCCGCTCCAGATGGCCCAACAAGAAAAACAAAATCATTATCATCTATTTGGAAGGTAATATCAGAAAGACCGCCCGAACCGGCAACATATGTTTTAGAAACAGAATCGAATTTAATCATGATTGATTTAATCAAGAACCTCTACGGCTCCAACGTCCATGAGCCATCCTGCTTTCTCGGCGGAGAATGTTTCTCCCCAAACCGTGACTTTGTGGCCGAGGTATGCGGCGAGGTCAACTGTACTTGAGGTGAGATACACGTTTTGTGATTTTCCACCCGGGCGTTCTAAATGAAAATTTCCTTCCCCATCCATCCCTCCTTCTTTGAGAATCCCTGTTGCAGTGTCTTTGAAATTCTCTTTATCTTTGACGCCTGCCGATTTTTGTGTAACAACTGTCTTAATGTTTGATGATGTAGTTTTACTCTTACTTCCCCCCGGAATTAAACTAAGTATAAATCCGCATATAACTCCAAGAAAAATGAGCCCGACAAAAATTCCGACAAGTTTTTGTGTTGACATAGTGACTTCTCCTGACTCCACAGGTTTGGAAGTATCATCCAAACTATGGATTGGGGTTACATCTTCCATACTTAAAATAGTATCAAATTCTTAAAACAATATCAATGTTTGAGATACATTTCTATAAACTTGTCAATATTTCCTGAAAGAACGCTTTCGGTATTTGTTTCCTCGTATCCGGTGCGTAGATCCTTAATAAGTTTGTATGGGTGGAGAACATATGACCGGATTTGCATTCCCCAAGAAGCCATTTTTGCGCCTTTCAAAGAATCCAAATGTTTATTTTTTGCCTCCTCTTCCCTTTGCCACAGTTTTGCACGAAGAAGCTTGAGCGCGTTTTCTCGGTTTTGTTCCTGTCGTCGTTCTTGTTGGCACGTTACGATAATCCCGGTTGGTTTATGAATGAGTCGAACGGCCGTTGAAACCTTATTTACATTTTGTCCGCCATGCCCGCCTGCCCGGTAAAACTGCCACTCGATATCTTCATCTTTCACCTCAATCTCGCGTTCTTTAATAACAGGAAGAACCTCCACAAGCGCAAATGAGGTTTGACGCAAATCATTTGCATTAAACGGAGACTGCCGGACCAATCTATGAACTCCTGCTTCGGTATGTAAATATCCATATGCGTAAAGACCTTCAACGTTCAAAACAACACTCTTAATTCCTGCTTCCTCGCCAGCTACATAGTCAACAATTTCTGTTTTATAGCCCTTTTTCTCAAAATACCGCGTATACATGCGGTAGAGCATCTCTGTCCAGTCCATGGCCTCCGTTCCACCTTGGCCAGCGTGAATGGCAAAAATGGCGTCACCACTGTCATAGGGACCTGAAAGAAAGAGGAGAACCTCGTATTCATCAAGTATTTTCTCGAGAGCACTCGTATCTGGTTCCTCAAACATGAGCTCCATAAGTTCAACATCGTCAACCATTTTTTTGAGCGCACTGATTTCTTTCATCACCGTTCCAGATTCTTCCGGATTTGCCCAGAAAGAAGCATCGTACGTCAATTTCTCAAGCTCGGCCAGCCGACTCTTTTTTGTCGAGAGGTCAACTTTATTGATAAGGGCTGTGAGGCGCTCCTGTAATTTCTCTTTTTCCATGGAGTAATTATACTAGATGGCTGGAGGGCTCGTTGGCTTGTTACTCAAAATCAGTTCCAATAATGAGAATCACGTCGGCGGCGTCGTCTTCATCCAAGATCGTCGGGGTTTTGAGTGAAATATTCTTTTTCAAATCATTTTTTAGAAGCTCGAATGCGGCTTTTTTATCTTTCTTAATCTGAATCTCCGTCACTGTATAGTCAAAATTATCCGCATTTCCGGTCAGAATATCCACATATCCTGCTTCTTTCAGAATATCTTTCACTTCTGTTGCCTTTCCTACTGTTCCTGATCCATTGAGAATCTTTATTTTCAATTCCTCTTTTTTGAAATTTGGCGTTGGTGCGACCGTTGGCTCACTTTCTTTTGGCCCAGCAGTTGGCGCCAGCGTAATTGGTTTGGACTCGCGACTAGTATTTGTGAATGAACTCAAGACTTTCGGCCCAAAATAGATGATGAGGAATGAGACGATAAATGAGGTGACAAACATAAATACATCTCGTTTACTAATACTCATAGATGGGAGGCTCATTGGTTTGGATGCACTCATCTTTTTCACTTTTCGTCCATTCTTTCCCAGAAGTGAAAAATTCGGATTCTCGGTTGCAAGAATGAATCCACCCAAACAAACATCAAATGTAAGAAATGGTAACACAGATTTTTCGGGGGATACGAGAAGTTTCAAATACTCTTGGTAAAAGTTTGTAACGATCTTTTCGAGCGGATTGGTCCACACACCTACATCTTTCGTAAAAAGATCTTGACGCACCGTCTTTGATTCTTCACCTGATAAAATGAGTCGATCGGGCTTCATCGCCTTTTCCTTCATCTCATCAGCCTGTTTTTTGAGAGACTTTTTGATATCTTCTCCAAGCTCTATTCTTTCTTCTGAAACAAGTCCCAAGGAATCGTAAACGAACGCAAATGGCGCCCCATCATCGTACGTTGCAAAAATAACCTGCTCTTTTTTATCCTTTTTAAGTGTCTTTTCAAACAATTTAAAATAGCCAGCCGTTTCGGGGACAACGGCTGTCAAATTGAGTCCAAGAAGCGTAAAAACTTGTCCGAAAAGGTCAAAATGTTCATTTTTTAGTGCGAAGAATTGAACCGCAGACTCCGTTTGCATGCGCAAAACCATGAAATCGTAGAGCGAACTGTCAAGTTCGAATGGCAAACTAGCCCGAGCCTTATCCTTAATAAATGGCACAATTGCGCTTTCTTGAATGTCTGCGGGTACACTGTATCGGGCGAATGAAAATGATTCTTGGGGAAGTATTAAATAGATATCTCGGTCTTTAATCTCGGTGGGTGCGGCGCCTGTTATGGCTTCTTTTACTGCACTTGCTACAAGATCAATATTTTGGATTTGTCCATCTTCAAGAAGTGCAACGCTGTGTTTTTTTTCAAAAAAAGATAAGTTATATTGACCAAGAAGCGTTTTAGTTAAGCAGACAAGCTTTATTGTATTTTTACCAATATATAGATAGATCATACCTATTTTTTATCATACCCCTACAAAAGTAAAAAGGCAAGAGGTGGTTATTCTCGTATTTTTTTTGCAAGTCGTGCAAGCATTTCATCATCCGCCCGCTTTCCATTATGCGATGAAATATATCCTTCATATCGGTCAAAATATTTATCAATCCACGCATCAAGCTCTTTCCATTCCTTCATATCGGCTGTTCCGTGCATGGGAAAAAGTTTTGCGTGCATATGATCAACCCCAAAACCTTCATATATCAGTCCAGTCCGGCCTACGCCAAGTTTTTTATCGAGAAGTTTCCCAACTTTTTTGGCGGCAACAGTAAGATCTTTCAAAACATCCTCCGGTAAATCAAATGCGTAGCTTGGATAATGTTCTTTCGTCACAACCACAGAGAAACCTTTTGTATTAGGAAAAATCGATAAAAATGCCACGTGCTTCTCATCTTCCCAGATCTTATGTGAAGGCGCTTTTCCAGAAACAATCATACAAAAAATACAGTCTTGCATAAGTAGAAGTATACCATTTCCACCTCGGGGGTGGTTTGGGCAGTTACAAAAGCCTATTTTCAACCTTGAAGGTTCTTAACACGCGGATTTAAGAGAACGGCGGTTGCGATCCAGGAAGTCGACATGAGTGCGAGCCAGGCGACGACAATTTCATTGGTAAACATTTTTTCTCGTTTTTCAACTTCGTCAAGCGAACGGCCGACGAGGACGGTCCCGGAATTTTTTCCCGAGAATGAAGTCACTACGATCGCGGCGCGAACTCCTTCCTTTGGCTCCCACGTAAGTCTGTTTTGGCCATTAGCTCGTGCATACTCCAACACTCCTGCTGGAATTTGTGGGGTGGATCCGTCAAGATTTGCCGACGTACCAACAACTGTATTTTTATCGTCATATAGTATGACAAAAGGACTCAAGGATTTGGAAATATCGATAAATTCAGGAAGCGCAAAGGAGTAGTCGTACAATTCTTCGGTGGCTAATTTACGCGCGATGTCTTCTGACATCTGAATTTGCGGATCATTTGCACTCATCCGAAGATTTTGGTGACCAATAATGTATACAAGACCGCACAATCCGGTGATAATGATCGCGAGCACAATCCACTGTCGCAACATTGCAATCATGATATGTAAATCATACCTCGATACATCTTATTTTGCAAATAAATATTTAATATTCTTTCATTAAGTTCGATTTATCGAATAATCGAACAACGAAATCGTCCACTTCTATTTGAATCTTTTTTCAAGTTGTACACAGTGGATCTAAAAACAAGGATTATTTAATTTTAGTAGAGACTATTAAATAGTGCCTTTGACTCGCTCAAAAAGCTCTTTGCTAATTTCTCTTGCTCGGGGGCTGTTCCACACTGGCATTGCGCGATATATACTCGCTATGGCGTGAACGGTAGACACTGCCACTCCACTTCGTGGAATAATGGGAATAATCATATCTCCCAGAGCCTTTATTCCTCCATATAGTCCTCTTAGTTGTCTCCCTTTTTTTCCAGTTGTGCCAAATGCTTTATGTGGATGCGCTTCCTCGCTGAAACTTTTCGTTACGCCATTATAAAAACGAAGAAAATCGACACTCATATTCCGTGCTGAAAGTATCCATGGCATACTTTTTGGAATTATTCCCATTTCATATGCAAATTGATAGGCTATATATATTTCAGAAACATGATCAACTGCAATATCTACAAATGGACCATATCGTGAATTTCCAAAGCCTTTTCGTGCGGCATATCCATCGGCCGCGTCAAGCGAATGTATCACACCAACGAGACCTGCTAATACATACGGATTGTCTTGTGCGATATCAAATGAAGCTAAAAGAAGGGGGATTCGTGCAATTGAGATTCCATTTGCAAGTGTTAATTCACTCACAATTTGGCGCATAAGTTGTTTATCATAATCCGCATAGAAGGGGAGACTCCCATTACGTTCTAAAATATGGTTTTTTGGTCTTCCAGAAGCTCCGCGGTGATTTCCCAGATAT
>MFZQ01000007.1 GCA_001789445.1 Candidatus Roizmanbacteria bacterium RIFCSPHIGHO2_02_FULL_40_13b
AAAGTAATTTTAATTGGAAATTTAACTCGAGATCCAGAGCTTAAATATACGCCATCTGGAACTGCAGTTTGCACCATTGGCCTTGCAACAAACCGAAGTTGGAAAACAGCAGAAGGAGAAACAAAAGAAGACGTACAGTTTCATCGAATCGTGGCATGGCAGAAATTGGCAGAACTCTGCGGTAAGTTTCTTTCAAAGGGACGAAAAGTATACCTTGAAGGTAGAATTGTATATCGAACATTTACTGGAAAAGATGGATTACAAAAAAATATGACTGAAATTATTATGGAGGATTTTGTTCTTTTTGATGACAGACGCCGAGAAGGAGGAGAAACTGGGGAAAACGTGGAAGAAGCATGGACGAGTGCACCTTCTACTGCTGTAAACGCTGAAACAGATATTGAAGAAGCGCCAAGCGAAGATACTGAAAAAGTTGATAAAAAAAAGGTGAAAGAAACCAAAGAAGTAAAAGAAGACGTTATAACAGATGATGATATACCATTTTAAGTTAAAAAATCAATATGACCGATTGTTTTTATTGCGCACACAAAGTAGATCCAAGTTTTGAGGATACCGTTAATTTGCAAAAATTTTTAACTGCTCGAAAAAAGATTACGACTGCAGAGCGTTCTCAATTGTGTGCAAAACACCAAAGAAAGACTGCAAAAGCAGTAAAATACGCACGATTCCTAGCCCTTTTGCCTTACACCGCCTACCAAACCGACAAAGCCGGTATCGAAAGTTAAACAGTTTCCCCCTATCTCCCAATCCTCCTCTCCGCCCCACCCTATCTCCCCATCTCCCATACCCCTCCTCGATTCTAGTATAATAAACTCATGCAGATCATCCTCTCCATTCCCGACGACACAAAAATCCTTGTAAAAAAAGGTGATGAGGTAAAAATTGGCGATAAATTCTTCTCAAAGGAAACTAGCCAAATGGTTGTTGTTGATGTATCTTTGCAATTGAACATAAAAAAAGAAGACGTATTTCAACATCTCAAAAAAATGATTGGTGAATCGGTTGAAGTGGGAGATGTAATTGCCCAAAAAAAGAAACTCGTTGGATCAAAAAATATTCAATCCCCTACAAAAGGAGTTATCTCTTCCATCGACCATGAAAAAGGAGAAGTAAGTATTCAAACGGCAACTCTCGAGGGTCATAGCACCCAAAATGCTTTTTTTACAGGAACTATTCTTGATATCGATCTAGGAAAACAAACCGTAACCGTGGACTGTAAAAATGGAACTAGTAAATCATTCAAATCAATCACACAGGATTTTGGTGGAAAATTATTTTATTTCTCAAGTGAATCACTTTTTTATTCGGTACAAGAGGTTGAAATTGAAAATAAAGTAATACTGATCGAGGAATTAAAAAGCTTTATTGCGGCAAAATGTGAAGCATTGTCTGCCGCTGGTTTTATTTACCAAAAAAGTGATGTGACTTCACAAATTCCAAGCCTTTTAGTAAATTCGCAGGATTTTAATGAGTTGGTAAAAATACAAAAAAAGTATATACTTTTTTCACGCCAAGAAAAAAAGGCACTCATTTATGAAGATTGATAAACACACAAAATACATCCTCGGCGCATGCTTGGGCGTTCTTTTATTTGGATTAGGATTTAAATCTGGAGAATATTCTGCACTTTCAAGCCCACTCATAAAACAAGACTTTTCTCTGTATCAAGATGTATGGACCACTCTTTCACAAAAATACGTTGATCAAAAAAAGATCGTTCCAAAACAGATGATGTATGACAGTATCAAGGGAATGGTTTCTTCAGTTGGCGATCCATATACATTTTTCTTGACTCCGGAGGAAAATAAAAATACGAAAGATGATTTGGGTGGGAAGTTTGAAGGAATCGGGGCACAACTCGGGCTTAAAGATAACAAAATTGTTGTTATTGCCCCAATTAAAGATTCTCCTGCCGCAAGCGCCGGAATTCTTTCTGGTGATATCATTACTGCTGTCGATGGAGTATCAACTGAAAAATGGACATTACCACAAGCCGTATCAAAAATTCGTGGAAAAGGTGGTACAACAGTAAAACTCGCACTTTTGCGTAGCGGTAAATCTCTAACAATGGCTATCAAGCGAGGTGAAATCAAGGTTCCAACAATTGAGCTTTCTTATAAGAATAAGGCTGCAATTTTAAAATTATCACGTTTTGGCGATGATACCAATTCCGAATGGGATAAAGCCGTAGAAATTATTGCACAGAAATGGGGCCTGCCTGCCGGCAGGCAGAAGATCAAAGGCATGGTACTTGACCTTCGCGATAATCCGGGTGGATATTTACAGAGTGCTGTATATTTAGCTTCAGAATTTCTTCCTGCAGACGTTGTGATTGTAAAACAAGTATCTATCGGCAAAGTAGATGAGTTATACAAATCAGATCGAACTGGAAAACTTGTTGGAATTCCTCTTTCAATTCTTATTAATGAAGGATCTGCTTCAGCATCTGAAATTGTTGCTGGGGCACTTTCTGATTATAAAAAAGCAACACTTGTCGGTAAAAAATCATTTGGAAAAGGATCGGTTCAAGAAGCAGTAGATCTAAAAGATGGAGCAGGACTCCATGTAACAATTGCAAAATGGATCTTACCAAAAGGCCGTTGGATTAATAAAATTGGTGTTAAACCCGATATCGAAATTGATAATAAAAAAAATGAAGGAAATACGCTTGAAGAAAAGGATGATTTGCAACTTGCAAAAGCGATTACAATCGTTATAAAATAATCCACAATGAAAAAGCTTATTATTATTCTCTTAGTTCTTGTTGGCTTATTTATCCTTATTTCACCTCCTGGACAATTATCAAAACGTAGCAAATCGAGTTCGAGTGTATCGAACGAAGTTAAAGTTGTCGATGAAGAATCGGCGACAATTGCCGCCATTGACAAATCAATTCCATCTGTTGTAACCATTAGTATTGATAAAACAACCACGGTTCCTTCGAGTTTCGAAATTGATCCCTTTAATCCATTTTCTCCTTTTAAACAGGTGCCTGGCAAAGAACAGAAAATCGAACAAAATATTGGTTCCGGATTTATTGTGTCGGCCGATGGACTTATTATTACAAACAAACATGTCGTTTCTGATACCGAAGCAACGTACAAAGTGCTCACTAATAACCATAAAACGTACACCGTTGAACACATTTCTCGTGACCCATTAAACGATTTGGCGATTTTGAAGATCAACACAAACAATCTGATCCCAATTCAACTTGGGGATTCTTCACATCTCAAACTTGGACAACATGTTATTGCTATCGGTACCCCACTGGGCCAATTTACCAACACAGTGACTTCTGGTATTATCTCTGGATTAGGCCGAGGAATTGATGCGGGATCGCCTTTTGAGCAATTTGTTGAGCGATTAGATAATGTAATACAAACAGATGCTGCAATAAATCCAGGTAACTCTGGGGGGGCGCTCATCAATCTCACTGGAGAGGCAATTGGAGTAAATACGGCAGTTTCTGCGCAGGGACAAAATATTGGGTTTGCAATTCCTATTAATGTTGTTAAAGATCTTCTTGCTAATTTTAATAAAGCGGGTGGAACAATAGAACGACCTTTCTTGGGGATCAGATATCAAATGATTACTCGTGAAAACGCGCTCACTAATGAGGTTCCTGAAGGCGCACGAGTTATTGAAATTATTTCAGGATCTCCAGCACAGAATGCGGACTTACAGCCCGAAGATATTATCGTTGAATTTGAAGGTCAAAAAATTAAAGCAGAATATGATAAAACAATTCAAAAACGATTAGCTGCACACAAAATAGGGGATCGGCTTAGTGTAAAGATCTGGAGAGATGGAAAAACAATCGATAAAACAATTACCCTCGAGATTACAGAGTAATTAATTGACTTGTGGCCGTAAATGGCTAATAATCCAAACAATATCCCGAACCAGTTCATTTTGCACAGATTGTAATCTAGTAACAGCGTCTTTTAAGTATTCAATATCTGCTCTAATCGGGAGTAGTTCTTCTTGAATTATACTACGTGTTTCTTCGGAAACAATTTGACGAATTGACCGTAAATCACTTGTTGTGAGCATGTTCAAACTATATAAAAATTGAAAATAATTGTCAACAGAATATAAACAACATTTAGAGCTAATTAGAGCCTTAGAGCTTTATAAAAATGGCTTTAGTCACTCCTCACAGGTCAATCGTGGTATAATTGACGCATGTCAAACGGCATGAATATTCAAACATTAAAGGGATTTCGTGATTTTTTACCCGGCCAAATGAAACTGCGGCAGAGTGTCATTTCTGTGGTCAAAAATGTATTTGAATCGTATGGTTTTGAACCTTTGGAGACACCAGCGCTTGAGTATTCTGAAATTCTTACTGGAAAATATGGTGAAGAAGGTGATAAGCTCATGTATAAATTTGAAGATAATGGAGGTAGAAGTGTCGCGCTTCGTTACGATCAAACAGTACCCTTAGCTCGAGTCATAGCGCAATATCAAAATGAGCTCCCAATGCCATTTAAGCGCTACCAAATTCAACCTGTTTGGCGAGCTGAAAATACACAAAGAGGGAGATATCGTGAATTTTTACAAGTAGATGGAGATATTGTTGGCACAGATTCGATTCTTGCTGATGTAGAAATTGTTGTGATTGTTGCAAAATGTCTTGAAGCCTTAGGATTTTCGGGTATAAAAATTCGCATTAATGACAGAGCATTGTTCTCAAATATTCCTCCCCGAGCTGTGCAGCTTATTGATAAATTAAAAAAAGTTGGAGAGGAGAAAGTACGACAATCACTTAAAGATGAAGGATTTGATGAAACAATTCTTGATACATTGACTGCTTCGAAAAAAACAAGGTATTTAAAAAATTTCTTTGAACTAATAAATGTTTCAGGACTCGATAGTGATACTGTTATTTTCGATCCAACACTTGCTCGAGGACTCGATTACTACACAAGTCTTATTTTTGAAGTTGAGGTTGAAGGATATAATGTCGGATCAGTTTGTGGGGGAGGACGATATGACAAACTTATCGGAATGTTTTCGGGAAATGATATTCCTGCTGTAGGATTTGCTTTTGGGTTTGATCGCCTTATTGAGGCAATGGAGGCTCTCAAAATTTCTCAACCAAAGAACAACAACACTGTTTTAGTGACAATTTTCTCGGAAGAATATAAAAATAATTCGATTGAACTCGCCCAAACACTTCGTCAAAATAACATTGCCTGTGAGCTTTATTTAGATGAGACAGCTAAACTAGACAAACAACTCAAATATGCAGACAAAAAAGGCATTGCATACGTGATAATCATTGGACCAGAGGAAAAAGAAAAAAATGTTGTAAAGCTCAAGAATATGAAAACAGGAGAGCAGAAAGAAGTACTTATTTCTGTCATTCCCGACTTGATCGGCCTGCCTGCCGGCAAGGCAGGGAATCTATCCAAATAGATCCCCGCCTCCGCGGGGATGACAATTCAATTCATATGAACATCAATCCAAACATCGCAATTATCGAAGCCAATGGGGGAGTTGGGGGAGACGAGGCTAAAATATGGGCGTCTGACCTCATGAACTCATATATAAAATTCGCGACCCGAATTGGGTTTAAAGTAACACTCTTGGAAGAAAATATTGTGAAAATAAAAGGAGAAAATGCATTCACTATGTTTAAAAATGAAACGGGTGTACATCGAGTTCAACGAATTCCATCAACTGAAAAACGTGGAAGAATTCATACATCTACTGCGGTAATACTCGTTCTTCCCGAAATTACCCAGGCAGAGCAGAGTATAAATCAAAATGATTTGCTATGGGCATTTACAACTTCCGGTGGACACGGAGGACAAAACGTTAATAAGGTAGCAACGGCAGTACGACTGACTCACAAACCAACTGGAATTGTGGTAACGTCATCAAGGGAGCGTTTTCAACAAGCTAATCGTCAGATCGCCCTATCTCTTTTAGTCTCAAAACTGTACCAATTAGAGGAAGAAAAACACCAGGGACTTCGCCATTCGTATGTTAAAGATGTTGGAGTAGGGGACCGGGCTGAAAAAATTCGTACCTACAATTTTCCACAAAATCGACTTACAGATCACCGAATAAATAAAAGTTTTCATAATTTGGAAGACATTATTGAACAAGGAAGATGGGAAAAAGTCCTGGGCTAATTAGAAATGTATGATATAATACTCACTATGAAAACTGCAATTCATCCACAATTTTTTACTGAAGTCGTTGTGACATGTGCCTGTGGAAATTCATTTACCACCGGTTCAATCAAACAAACTATTCACACTGAAGTTTGTTACAAATGTCATCCGCTGTATACAGGAGAAAAGCGATTTGTAGACACACTTGGTCAGGTAGGTAAATTCCAGAAGAAACAAGAACGTGCGGCGGAGTTCAAAGCATCTACCGCTGGAAAAAAAGCCAAGAAACAAGAAAAACAAGGAGACGGTAAATCACTTCGCGAGCTACTTCTTGAGGTATAACCCTTGACCTTTGGGCTTCAGATCAGGTATAATTCCCATGTATGCAACCCCGAAAAAACGATGAAGAATACTCCGGTCAGTCTATTAAAGTACTAGAAGGACTTGAGCCTGTCAGGAAGCGCCCTGCGATGTATATTGGGTCTACGTCAATCGAAGGTGTATACCACTGTTTAGCTGAAATAGTCGATAATTCGATCGATGAAGCACTTGCTGGATACGCAAAAAACGTATATGTGACTATTGGAGAAGATAATTATTTCACTGTAATTGATGATGGACGAGGAATTCCGGTTGACGCCGTTCCAGGTTATGGAAAATCTGCACTTGAGATCGTAATGACCAAGCTTCATGCTGGAGGAAAGTTCGATGGAAAAAGCTATAAAATATCAGGAGGGCTTCACGGAGTGGGTGCAAGTGTTGTAAATGCACTTTCAAACCATCTTATTGTTGAGATTAAGCGCGACGGTAAGATTTATCGACAAGAATATAAGCGTGGAGCACCACAAGGCGATGTGAAAGAGGTCGCTGATTCTCTTCTCAAAAGTCCGTTTAAAACAGGAACCGCAATTTCCTTTTTGCCTGATACAAGTATATTTGCCCAAGGAATTGATCTTACGTTCAAACAAATCAGAAAGCGAATTAAAGAACGCGCCTACCTTATTTCGTCAGTTTTTTTCAGAATAGAAGATCATCGAGAACACGCAGTATATGGATACTATTTTGACGGAGGAATTATTTCGCTTATTACTGATATAAATAAAAATAAAAAGGTTTTACATGAACCACTTTACTTTAAAAAAGCTGTTGATGAGATTGAACTTGAGATTGCTATTCAATATAACGATACAATCGCCGAAAATGTCGTTTCATTTGTAAATGTTATCAATACAAAAGAGGGTGGAACTCATTTAACGGGTTTTAAGATGGCACTTACTCGGGCGGTTAATTCGTATGCTAAAAAAGAGGGCGCTATTAAAGATATTCCTGAAGGATTATCTGGAGAAGACGTTCGTGAAGGACTTTCTGCAGTTGTATATATAAAAATGCCTTCAAATAACCTCCAATTTGAGGGTCAAACTAAAACAAAATTAGGAAATGCAGAAATCCAAGGGATAGTTCAAACAGAGGTAAATAAATATCTTGATCAATATTTTGAAGAAAATCCACGAGTTGCACGTGAAATCGTTGGTAAAATCATGTTAGCACAGCGGGCTCGACTAGCTGCAAAAGCTGCAAAAGAAGCAGTTCTTCGAAAAGGAGCACTTGAGGGCGCGGCACTCCCTGGTAAGCTTGCTGATTGTCAGGAAAAGGACCCTGCAAAAAGCGAATTATTCATTGTTGAGGGAGATAGCGCTGGGGGAAGCGCTAAACAGGGTCGGGATCGTAAATTCCAAGCCATCCTTCCACTTCGTGGAAAAATTCTTAATACTGAAAAAGCCTATCTTGACCGGGTTCTTAACTTTAAGGAACTTAAAGATCTTGTCGTTGCTCTCGGAATGGGAATCGGAGAAACGGTTGACTATGCAAAATTACGCTATCACAAAATTATTATTATGACTGATGCCGACGTTGACGGTGAACATATTCGAACACTTATTCTGACTTTTTTTTATCGCCACATGCAATCAATTGTCGAACATGGCCACCTCTATATTGCTCAACCACCACTTTTCAAAATCCAATCCGGAAAATCCATTCAATATGCCTATTCTGAAGAAGAACGAAATGTGATTGCTAAAAAAATGGAGGAAAAACAAGGAGTAATGATTCAGCGATACAAGGGTTTGGGAGAGATGAATCCAGAACAGTTAAGTGAAACAACAATGATTCCTGAAAAAAGAGTTCTCAAACAAGTATATGTAGAGGATTTGGAACAAGCAGATCAGACATTTACGATGCTTATGGGCGACGAAGTGCCGCCACGAAAAAAATTTATACAAGCACATGCCCAGTCAGCAGAAATAGATACATAATTATAAATTAAACAAATAAATCATATGGATTTATCAAAACTTTCAAGCGGAAAAAATGTTCCGGAAGAAATAAATGTGGTGATCGAAATCCCACAAGGTAGCTCAGTTAAGTATGAAATTGACAAAGAAACTGGAATGCTTTTTGCTGATCGGTTCCTCTATACATCAATGTCATACCCATTTAATTATGGATATGTGCCAAATACGTTAGATGGGGATGGTGACGCAATTGATGTTTTAGTACTATCCTCTCAAGTTGTTCATCCGGGAACTGTTTTACCTGCACGACCCATTGGAATGCTTGAAATGGAAGATGAAGAAGGAATTGATACAAAAGTCATTGCCGTTCCAACTAAAAAAATTGACCCTTTCTTTGCATATATCGAAAATATTGAGGATTTAAGCGATGCATATAAGAATAAAATTAAGCATTTTTTCGATAGCTACAAGCAATTAGAACCAGGTAAATGGGTAAAAACCAAAGACTTTTTATCAAAAGAAAAAGCAATGGAAGCAATTCAGAAGTCAATAAAAAGCTAATCAACTATGGATGAAGAAAAAAAGCCAGTTGTGCGAACGGGAATAATTCAAACGGAGATTTCAGCAGAAATGAAACGGGCATACTTGAATTATGCGATGTCAGTCATCGTATCTCGTGCACTTCCAGACGTTCGTGACGGGTTAAAGCCAGTTCATCGCCGTATTCTTTTTGCGATGTATAAACTCGGGCTCACCTCATCTGCCCGTTATTCAAAATCTGCAAAAGTAGTAGGAGACGTTCTTGGTAAATATCATCCTCATGGTGATGCGCCGGTTTACGATTCACTTGTTCGCATGGCCCAAGAATTTTCTATGCGGTATCCGCTCATCAAGGGCCAAGGAAATTTCGGTTCAATCGATGGCGATCCACCCGCGGCAATGCGGTATACCGAGGTCAAGCTCACCAAAATCGCCGAAGAAATGCTTTTTGATATTGATAAAGAAACAGTTGCCTGGATTGATAATTTTGATGCAACGCTTCAAGAACCAGTGTTCTTGCCTGCGAAGTTGCCTAATTTGCTTCTGATGGGTGCTGAAGGAATCGCGGTCGGAATGGCAACCAAAATCCCACCGCATAATTTAACGGAAGTGATTGATGCGATTATGACGATGCTTGGTGCAGCTAGAAAACAAAATATGGTAGGGGAGGTGCCGCAAGGCATAAAACCCTCCCGTACAGAGAGGGCTGATGAACCCACAAGTGCAAAAGAAGATATTGAAAAAATGCTTTTTGATACAACACTTGAGGAACTTATGGAGCACGTGAAAGGCCCTGATTTCCCAACAGCAGGCCATATTTATGGTGGTGAAGAAATTAAGCAAGCGTATGCAACGGGCCGGGGAAAACTACTCGTTCGAGCAAAAGTGGATAGCGAAGATTTAGGTAAAGGAAGGGTCGCAATTATTGTTGATGAACTACCATATCAAGTAAATAAGGCAAATCTCGTTGCTAAAATTGCCGATCTTGTTCATGAAAAAAAAGTTGTTGGAATTTCAGATCTTCGGGACGAATCCGATCGCGATGGAATCCGTGTTGTCATTGAACTTAAACGAGATGCTTCGTATAAAAAGATTCTAAATAATTTGTATAAGCACACAGACTTACAAACTTCCTATCCCGTCAATATGGTTGTTCTTGTTGATGGTATGCCCCAAACGCTTTCACTTAAAACAATCCTTGAAAATTACATTCGACATCGAACGCAGGTTATTATCGCGAGATCCGAGTTTGAATTGACACAAGCGAAAGCTCGTGCACATATTCTCGAAGGACTTCTTATCGCACTCGACAATATAGATGAAGTTATCGATATTATTCGAAAGTCAGCTAACGAGCCAGAAGCAAAGACAAAACTCATGAAAAAATTTGGACTTTCTGATTTGCAATCGCAAGCAATTCTTGACATGCAGCTAAAGCGGCTCACCGGGCTTGAACGATCAAAAATTGAAGAAGAATTAAAATCACTTCGGGATCGAATCGCATTCCTCGAGGATTTGCTTAAGGATATTTTCAAGATCTATGCAGTTATTAAAGAAGAACTCACGTACTTAAAAGAGAAGTACGGAGATGTACGTCGAACAAAAATATTTAAAAATCAGCCCGGGAAATTTTCTGAAGAAGAACTGATTGAAAACAAGGAAGTTCTTATCACACTCACCAAACAAGGCTATGTTAAATCTGTTCCCAAGGAAACCTTTAAAGTACAAAACAGGGGAGGGAAGGGAGTCGCAGGGATGGACACACACGAAGAAGATGACGTCTACTTTATCACCAGTGCTAAAACACACGATTCTATTTTATTTTTCACCAATGCCGGGAAGGTCTATCAAACACGAGTATGGGAGATTCCTCCTGGAAGTCGCATAGCAAAGGGAAAAGCCCTTATCAATCTGATAAATATTTCACCTGATGAAAAAGTTACTTCAATTTTGACATATAACCAAGCCGAACTTAAAGGAAATGAAAATTCATATATTTTAATGTCTACAGTCGGCGGAACGGTGAAAAAAACGCTACTTGCAGATTTTGCAAATATTCGGGCAAATGGAATTATTGCTATTAAACTCGACAAATCAGATGAGCTCATGTGGGTTCATATAAGCAATAGTAAGATGCGGGTTATCATGGCAACTAAAAAAGGGCAGTCAATTGCGTTTGACGAAGGAGATGTGCGATCAACGGGACGATCAAGCCAAGGAGTAATTGGTATGCGGCTTGAAAAAGGAGACATCATTACTTCTATGGATATATTTGAAAAGGATAGTATAAATAACTTACTTGTTCTTTCTGAAAATGGAATTGGTAAGCAAAGTCCGCTTCGTCTTTTCCCAGTGCAAAAACGGGGAGGAAAGGGTGTGAAAATAGCCAGTCTTGACACTCGAACCGGAGACATTGCATTTTCGGGAGTTGTAGGGGCCCAATTTGAAGCACTTTTAATCACAACTCAAAAAGGACAAGTTGTTAAGATTCCTCTGGATAATATTCCCAAGTTATCACGAAGCGCAAAGGGAGTTATTTTAATGCGATTTTCAAAAACAGATGCAAAAATAGCTGGAGCAACGTTTGTATGATCATCTAATCATCCTATGGAAATAAATGGTAAGCTACTTGCAAATAAAATTATTGACTATCTAAAAGAGGTAGTTAAAAAAGAAAATCTACATCCAAAGCTGGTTGTTTTTTCTGTTCGGCCAACTGATGATGATCTCATCTATATAGGATTAAAGAAGAAAGCGGCACATACAATTGGAGCAGATTTTGAGGTAATTTCATACAAAAAAACACCACGTTTTGAAGAGTTTGCTAATGTTCTTCGAAATAAAGCCGATTCCAAAGAAACAACTGGGCTTATTATTCAACGACCACTTCCTTCTCAACTTGCGTCGGAAACACTTTTTAATTATGTGCCACTTTTAAAAGAAATCGAAGGACATAAAGCAAAATCTCCTTTTTTTCCACCACTTGGACTTGGTGTTTTTACCATGTTAAAATATGTCTATAACCCTGGAGATAAAGAAATCATTGAAAATATACTAGTAAACCCATCAGCCGATATGGGTTTTTTTAAACAAATATTACGCAGAAAAAAGATTGTACTTATGGGACGAGGCGAAACAGGTGGGAAGCCAATTGGCAAGATGTTTAGTGAAGCTCGTATAAACTATTTGAACACTCATAGCAAAACAGCTTCAGACTCTGCATTTTATAAGGAAGCTGACATTATCATTACCGCTGTTGGAAAAAGGGTACTAACAAAAGATATGGTAAAACCTGGAGTTATTCTTCTTAATGTTGGATATAGGCGAGATCGAGGAGTTGCTCGAGGAGATTATGACAATGAAGATATTACCGAGCTTGCAAGTTTCTATACGCCCACTCCTGGTGGTATCGGACCGCTTGAGATTGCATATTTAATGTATAACCTGGTCGAATCCGTGAGAATGCAGAATAAAGCTTGAAAGGTGGTTGATTAATCTTTATTTTGGAACAATTTCAAGAAAACTTCTTTTGGAATTTCAACGCTTCCAATATTTTTCATAAGTTTTTTTCCTGCTTTTTGTTTTTTCAATAGTTTATCTTTACGCGATCTGTCTCCTCCATAAAGACCACTTGTAACATCTTTACGAAACGGAGCAATTCGCGTTGAGGCAATTATTTTACCTTTATATTGAGCTTGTATACGTACCTCATATTGTTGGCGAGGAATAAGTTCTTTTAGTTTTGAAGTAAGTTCTGATCCGCGCTCATACGCTTTTGATGAAACAACATACTCTGAAAACTCATCCACAGGCTCTAAATTTAGTAAGATAGTAAGCTTATCGGCATCCACTCGTCGATATTCTTTAAATTCCCATTGCAAAGATGCGTAGCCCGATGTAATTGTTTTTAATCGATCAAAAAAACTTCCCATAAGTTCTGCCATCGGAATCTCATATGAAAGATATACATGGGATTTATTATCCATATGAAGAAATGTCGCCCTCGCTTCATCTGCCTGGCGCATGACTGCCCCAACATATTCTTGCGGTGTCACAATATCAACCGTTGCAATTGGTTCATCAAATATCTTTCTTCCATGTTCTACGGACTCTTTATAATCAACAGTTGGTGAAGTAAGTACAATATTTGCTCCAAATTCGCGCTCTAACCGTTGTCTCACAACATCAGCATGCAAGAGTCCTAAAAATCCTACTCGAAGCCCTGATCCTAGTGCTTTACTGTACATTGGTTCAAACGTGAGAGCAGAATCATTAAGAGTTAATTTCTCCATAGCCTCAATAAGATTTACATACTCATCAGGATCTGTGGGGAACATCGATGAAAAAACCATTGGTTGTACGGCTCGGTATCCGGCAAGAGGAGAAGCCAATCGTGAAAGAGAAATCGTGTCTCCAACTTGAACTTGGTGAATATCTTTGAGGTTTGTAACGATGTATCCTATTTCTCCCGCCCTTAATGACTCCACTGGAGAAAGGGCGGGATTGAAAATTCCCACCTCAACACCTTCAAAAGCTAGGTCTGTCGCATGTAGATGTACTTTCATTCCTTTTTTTATTTCTCCATCAAATATGCGAATAAATGCGATCACTCCTCTATATTGATCATAATACGAGTCAAAAATGAGCGCCATCATTTGATTTGAGTTAGTACTTATCGAGGGAGGTGGAATTTTTTCAATTACAGCTTGTAAAAGTTCGGGAACTCCAACACCCGTTTTTGCAGAAATTTCAAAAATTTCATTTTCTTGAATCCCCAGAAATTCTGCAATTTCACGCTTTGTCTGTGCAATAGCCGCCGCAGGCATATCAATTTTATTAACAGCAGGAATAAGAACAATATCTTGTTCAAGCGCTTTATATGCATGCGCGATTGTTTGCGCTTGAATTCCCTGGGTTGCGTCAACGAGAAGTATCGCGCCTTCCACGCATGCAAGCGTTCTCTCGACCTCATATGAGAAGTCCACGTGCCCAGGAGTATCAATGAGATTTAGTACGATAGAAGATGGAGATTCCATTCTCACCGGCGCCAGCTTTATTGTAATTCCTCGTTCACGAGAGATTGGATTGGTATCAAGCATTTGCGCATTATGATGATCCTTATCTACCGTTCCGGTAAGCTCAAGAAGTCTGTCTGCAAGCGTAGATTTGCCATGGTCAATGTGTGCAATAATTGCAAAGTTTCGAATGTTCATATTTTTTTATAGATTCGGATCACTGGATGATCAAACACGGTCCATGTTTCATCAGCTCCTTCATCGTTCAACTCTAGAAGTGTTTTTCCAAATATAGTTATACTAGGATATGAAGTGATCGTTTGGACAAGTTTAAATCCAAGTTCTCCGTTCTCTATTTTATCATAATATTCGTTAACTACTGGATATAGAGCCCTAAGCTTTTTACATCGATCGATCGAGTACCCAAAATCTGGAATTGTTTTAAGAAAGCATGTATGACTCGCAAAAATTCTTTTTGAAGGAATAAAAATATAATCAGCAGTCTTTACATTTGAAACTAGAGCATCTTGCAATTCTTTACTCGTGTCAATATTATAAAAATCAAAAGAGGCAACCTCAAATCTCTTGTTCGAAAAAATAGTATTTGAAATAAAAAGCGGAATATCAACCACATTTGCTGTTTCTGAAAGAATCCTTGCATTATCAGGAATATTTTTATAGATCCACTCTGATGCAGATTCTCGAACATCTTTATTTAAATATATCGATAGATATGCTATTCCGGGAATTGAAAGTAGAATGATAAGTGCAATCAATACAGACTTCTTGAGTATCATTTTATCTGTAAGTTTCAAAATCCTTCCAATACTAAGTGTGACAAATATCAATGCGATCGGTAATAGTGGTGCCATAAAGCGTGACCATTTGGCAAAAATTAAAGAAGCAGGAATGAAATAGAGAAGAAATGAAAATCTCAACAAGTTAATTCGTTTATCTTTATATGACAGAAGAAAAAAACTTAGCAAAAATAATACAAAGCTACCGATTCCTAAAGCATAGGGAAAGATGTATTTTAATTGATATATAAAAGGTGAACTAAATAAAAATTGTCGGGTATAAAAAACAGCTATAGTTCCTCGCGCGATACTTGATTCATACACAATACTTCCCAAAAATTCACTAAATGAAATAACGTTTTGTGGAGATGTAATTATGGAAGCTGTTAAAAGCACAAGCGAAAAAAGAAATGTCTGCAAAACTATTCCAAGAAGTTTTTTCCATATTTTTTGTTTATTAAAAAACGATACAAATAGTATTGTTACAAGAGGAAGTAATCCAAAACTCAATGAAGATATTTTAATACCAACAGCAATTCCAATAATAATTCCTGTACCAATCAACGATTTTTTTGTAACGATATTCTTTTTCAAAACAGAAAGACATACATAATTCACTAATAAATAAAGAAGTATTAGTGTAGATTCTGTCGTGCCAAAATGACCAAATTGAATCAAAAATGGTGCAAAAATAAAAAAGGGAATTATATAAATTAAAAGATTTTTTTCGAAAATATCACTAAAATAATCTCGCAATAGTCTATATAAAACATATATGCTTGCTATAGTTGAAATGGCTGAAATGAGACGAAGTGATAGTACTGCGCTTGTAAACGAAATCTCTTTTACAAAAGAACCATGAATAAAGATGCTTGAAAGCTGAATAAGGATATAACCAATATACAGAGGTAGTTGTCCGTATGCAAAAAAATGGGGATTAAAACAATCCTTGAATGTAGAAAGTAGAGGATAGAGGGTGGGCTGGAAAGTGGAGGATAGAGGGTGGAGTGTGCAAGTCAAAGATTGAAGAGCGTTGGCCATATTTCTCTCATCAGGGTGAAATGGGTAGGGAAGTCCCCATGTAAGCCCAACAAAGCGAGAATAAAAAACCGCGAGGATTAAAAGAATAAGGGTAACTTTTTTCACACTTTAAATTATACAATAAGGTATGCCTAAGTTCATTGACCGCGCATTACAAAACGAATTTGTGAGTGGGGGAATTATTGTCACTGCTTCTTCACTGGTCGTAAACTTTTTTAACTATCTTTTCCAAAGTATTATTGCCCGAACGCTCGGCCCCCAAGGATTGGGTGAAATCGCCGCATTATTTTCATATGCAATTGTTTTTGCAGTCCCTTTGGGTGTAATTTCAACTCTGGTAATTCAAAAAATTGGGGCTTCAGAAGAAAAAGGAATCGAGATAGCCCGGGGAATCGAGCATTACTTTATATTAAAAGTAAAAAAGATGGCCCCATTTTTTATAGCACTTTTTTTCCTGACACCTTTCATCTCAAGAATAACAAATCTTTCTCCAATAACTTCATATTTTTTCATACCATTTCTTTTCCTTACATTTGTCTCACTTTTTTATTCTTCACTCTTACAAGGACTTCGATTTTTTTGGGCATTTTCAATTTTTGCAGTTATTGCCGGTGGAATTAAGTTGCTTGGTGCAATCAGCACCTTTTTCAAAGTACCTTCGCCATTGGGATTTACAATAAGCATTGTACTTTTTTCTCTTCTTTCGGGATTTATTCTTTCATATAAATATATTCATAATCATTTTTTGAAAAATAAAATAATAAGTCAACTGTATGATAAAAATATTTCATCTATTTTGTCGTCAAAAGTATTTATCATTACACTTTTGTCTATAGGAGCTATTACTGCACTTAATAACTTGGATGTAATTCTAGTTAAGAAAATGCTCGATGCACATTCTGCGGGCCTATACGCTTCTTGGTCACTTCTCGCAAAAATTATTTTGTACCTTTCCACCCCACTTATTTCAGTTAGTTTTGTGTATTTCACAGGAAATTCACATAAGAAAAGTCAGCAGAAAGTTATGATATATTTTCTGGTTGGAATGATTGCAATTTTTTCTGGATTATATTTGTTTTATTTTTATTATGGGGAAATATTCCTACATCTTATCTTCGGACAGAGGTTTAATTCAATAATCTCATCTGTTCCGCTCGCGGCACTTTTCGGAGCTTTTTATAGTATCATATTTTTTATCAATAACTTTTTTCTTGCAAAAAAGAGTTTGTTTGCATTACTACTTCCATTTTGTTTACCATTTTTCTTACTTATATTTACACTGGGAGCCAAGTCATTAACTAACGCATTTCAAATCGACGTGTGGGTATCAGGCATTATTGCATTTCTATATTTGGGAAGTTATGCCTTTTACATCAGGAGATCAGCCTAAATATTTTTGTAAGTCTTGTTCCATTTGTAAAGGTAATAATGACTGTTAGAGTGGCTTTTCGAAGCTTGGTGTGATATCTACATACCTTGTTTGAGCATGTTCCAAAAAGAAGTGTTCTACTCAAACTGTATTTCTTTTTTGTACTAATAGTTCCTCCGGCTCCTTCGGGTTTTCCATTTGTAAGGTAACTCAACTCATATTGGACTGACGATACTTTCTGGAGATTTGCAAAGTATACAGAAACTGACTTTTTATTTTTTGCAAGCGCAGGTCTTATAACTACATTTGCTTTCTTTGGTACTGGTTTTGCCTTTGCCACAGCTCCTCCCGAAAGGAAAGTTATAGTAAATATTGTTAAAATCAATAAAACAATCGAATTCCTTCTCATACTTTTTTAGCCTAACATATATTTTGTGTGTTGTAAAGCAAATAAACTGATAAAATATCAATTAGGATGGATACAAAAGCCAATAATCATTTTTTAAGTTTAATTATTCCTGTCTTTCGACAAGAGAATACAATTGTTTCAAATCTCAGACAAATAACTAAGGTTATGGAGAAAATTCGTTATGATCATGAGATTATCGTAGTTATCGACGGGATGGTTGATAATTCATATAAGAAAATCAAAGAAGCAAAAATACCAAAGGTAAAAACAATTACCTATAAAAAAAATCAAGGAAAAGCGTGGGCACTGCGTTTAGGACTTGGAAATGCACGGGGCGATTATGCGATGTTTATTGATTCGGGAAGCGAAATCGACCCAAATGGAATTTCAATGCTTCTTGAACATATGGAGTGGTACAACGCCGATATCATCGTTGGTTCAAAACGCCATCCAGCTTCATATATCCATTATCCTCTCGATCGGATGATTTTCAGTTATGGATACTATTTTTTAGTTAAATTATTATTTGGTCTCAAGGTTCGTGATACACAAGCCGGAATTAAGATATTTCGCAAAACTGTTCTTGAGAAAATTCTTCCACGGCTTTTGGAAAAAAAGTTTGCCGGTGATTTGGAAATGCTTGTTGCCGCCAGATCAATGGGATTTACACGCATCTATGAGGCTCCAATTAAGATGGACTATGAGCTAAGTCCGCTTACATCTGCAGCAACAATTCGCTCGATTGTTGGTCTATTTATTGACACAATGGCACTTTTTTACCGAACCCATATACTTCACTATTACAAGCCTTCGAAAAATAGTAAAAAAATTGTATGAATCCGAAAATTACTGTCATTATTCCACTCATAACAATCTCTGATTTTCTCGTAAAAGAAGCTCTCCCAGCACTCGATGAACAATCGTATAAGAATATGGAGGTTATAGTACTGCCAAATAAAAAAGAGCGTATTAATAATCCTTTATTGAAAAAGTATTCTTTTTTGAAAATTATTCCCACTCCTCATGTTAGTCGTCCTGCACTAAAAAGAGACATTGGGGCAAAGCATGCAAAAGGGGAAATTCTTGCGTTTATAGACGATGACGCATTTCCTCAAAAACAATGGCTTGAAAAAGCAATTCTGAGTTTTAAAAGGAGAGATGTTGGAGCTGTTTGTGGACCGGGAATTTTGCCAAAAAGTGCACAATTCTGGGAGAAGGTTTTTGATGAGGTTTTGAAAACAGCAATCGGAAGTGGAGGATTTGCGTATCGTTTTGTAAAAAAAAATGCACGATATGTCGATGATTTTCCGTCAATGAATTTTTTAATTAAAAAGAATTTGTTTAAAAAACTAGGCGGATTCGATAGCGACTATTGGCCGGGGGAAGACAGTAAATTATGTGAGGATCTTGTGTACAAACTCCACGAGAAAATTTATTACGATCCATCGGTAACAATTTACCATCATCGTAGAAATGAGTTGCAAGGATACTTGAAGCAACACGGAAATTATGGATTTCATCGTGGTGCATTCTTCGCCCACGGCGACCGCAATTCAAGAAGGATAACCTACCTCATCCCAACGATATTTGTAATTTATACTATATTAATTAGTCTTTTTTTACTCAATTATACTGTCATGCTGAATTTATTTCAGCATCTCAATGAGATCCCGAAACAAGTTCGGGATGACAAATATTTATTAATTATATTTATTCCAGTACTCCTATATAAACTTCTATTACTTGGAATCGCTTTTTCTGCCTTCAAAAACACCAAGAGCTTGAAAATAGCCTTTTCATCCGCTATAGTTTTATTCTTAACGCACCTGGTTTATGGAGTTCAGTTTATACGGGGATTTTTTACGGGGAAGATTAAGAGAGAGAAGATTTATAATTGAGATTATATATATGAATTGAGCGAAGATACGCTTATTTCGAGTATCACTGGGATTACACGCACACTGAGGGCCCCTTTGATACGAGAAATAACGAATCGAGCTGAATTCAAATAAAAATTGATTATGTCAAAAGATGTACAAACAATTAAACGGGGAGATCTTGAAATTCGTGTAACGCGGCCAACATGTATAAGTGCCGCAACATGCGTTGTCTACGCCCCAAATACATTTGACCTCGACGAGGATAATATAGCGGTGATTAAAGAAGGGGAGTGGGATAAGCTTGAGAAGATCATCGCCTCAGCCCAGTCATGCCCAGTCCTTGCAATCGAGATATTTCAAAAAGGAAAGAAATTGTATCCAAAATGAGCTTGACATCGTCATCTCCCCATGACATACTTACCATATATGCCAGCCAAAGCTAAAAAGCTTCCTAAATTGATCAAAAAAACAAATACCCAAGGAGTTGTAATCAAAAGTTTGAAAGACATTGTTGCAGTTGTTGGCTATGCTCCAATTGAATCTAAGAAGGGAACCCCACTCCTTTCCCAAAACCGCCAATTTCAATATTTTAATGCCCCAACTTACATCTATCCGATGGTTCCAGCATATGCCGCATCAAACTTACAAAAACATGGTTTTAAAGTGTACTGGATGGATGGAATCTCTGAAAAAAAGAAATATGATGCATGGATGGATGAGCTTGCGGCCACAAGTCCCGATTATCTTCTGGTCGAGACAAAATCACCAATTGTAAAGACGCACTGGAAACAAATAAATGACATAAAAAATAAACTTCCATTTTTGAAGCTTATTTGGGTAGGGGATCATATTACGGCTTTTCCAATCGAAACAATGGAAAACAGTAACGTTGATTATCTCATTACTGGTGGGGATTATGATTTTGTGATCGTAAATTTACTTAAACATATCTATCTTGGTGAAGAGCTTGAGGGCGGAGTGTATTGGAGAAAAGAAGATATAGACATAACTGCCAAGCCAAAAGTTAAAACAAAACTTTCAACAGGAAAAATGGTCTACTCGAGCGGACCGTCTTCAATGCGCCACACACTCGATGATTTGCCATTTGTGGACCGTAAACTCACCAAATGGGAACTGTATGCATACGAGAATGGAAATTATAAATATACTCCAGCCACCTACATGTATTCTGGCCGAGATTGTTGGTGGAACCGATGCACTTTTTGTGTATGGGATCATACGCTTAATCCAATAGGATCGTACAGAAGTTTCTCACCAGAGCGATTATTTGCCGAGGTCAAGCATGTAGTTGATAAGTATGGAGTGAAAGAGATTTTTGATGATGCCGGAACACTTTTTATCGGACCAAAACTTAAGAAATTCTGCGACCTTCTCATAAAAAGTGGGTATAACAAAAAAGTGCGATATGGATGTAACATGCGGTTCAATGCGCTTACACAGGAATATTATGACCTGATGGGAAAAGCAGGATTTAGATTTATTCTCTATGGAATGGAGTCTGGAAATCAAAAAACGCTTGACCGACTTGATAAGGGAACAAAGGAGGCTGATGCGATTGTTGGGCCGATGATGGCCAGAAGTGCTGGACTTGATCCACATATCACGATCATGTTGGGATATCCATGGGAATCATATGATGACGCAAAACGCACAATCGCAATTGCGAAGTATGCATTCAAAAAAGGATATTATGAAACAATGCAGGCAACAATTGTTATTCCGTATCCTGCGACCCCATTATGGAAGGAATGTAAAGAAAAAGGGTGGTTACTTACCGAAGACTATGATAAGTATGATATGCGCCAACCCGTGATGAAAATACCATTTTCACACAAAAAGATCCTCGAGCTTGAGCAAGATCTGTATTCCTCATTTATGACACCTCAATACATTACTAGAAAAATAGTAGGTATACGAAGCGCACATGACTTCATGTATTTGTTCTATATGGGAAAGAAACTTATCGGTCATTTATTAGATTTTGATCCAAATCAGACAAAAGTAAACTATTTTTCCCCAACTTTTCTGAAGAATGCGAGTATAAAACTAGGGTCTCACTTTTTTGCTCCCAAAACATCAGTCGATGCTGAAAAAAGTGCTATTCGACTTGTCGATAGCGCCGTAAATCTCTAAATATTAGATCTCTTACAAATACACTATCTATTTTGAGAGTTTATTTATTAGTAGTTGCGCTTCTTCATTCTTCTTCTCTTTGAGTAGTATTGAGATCAACCCCTTATATAAATTTATATCTTGAGGATTGATTTTGATTGCTATTCGAATTGCCTCCTCCGCATCAGAATACCGTTGAATCAAAAAATAAATCCTCGCCATATTTTGATATGATTGCCACAAATTCGGATTGATTGAAATTGCTTTTTGATAATATTTCAGTGCATTTTTGTAATCTTGTTTTTGCTGATAGGTATTCGCTAAATTATGAAATGCATCTCCGTAGTTTGGGTTGAGTTCAGTTGCGCGTTTAAATTCGATAATTGCACGATCAAGATCTGCGCGACGAGCATACAAATCACCTAGATTATTATGGTTTTGTGGTGAGTTTGGAGAAGTAACTGCTGTTGCAATCCACAATGCATCTTGGTCTTTCCAATCGTTATTACGAAGTATCGATACCGCAAGAAAAAAAGTGAGTAAGATTCCAAAAAATCCAACCGCGATAATTTTAGTATTTTCATTTTTATAACCGTTGTAAAAAAACCACGAAATAAATGCGCACAAGCTAACTATTCCGACATACACATATCGTTCCGCAACAACCCACGCAACCGGTAGGGGAGTAAGGGTCGGAAACAGAGAGATAGCAAAAAAACCAAGCCAAAATGCTATGAATTTCTGTTTTTTGTATGCATAGATAATCAATGTGAATAGTCCTATTGTACTTATCAGTCTAATTATAAATTCAATAGCAGAAAATGAGAGCTCGGTATGATAAAACGATAACCCAACTGGCACAAAGAAAAGTGAAAGATACGTCGATAGTGCAATTGGAATTTGATAAAACGAATTTAGTACTTGCGGTTTTTCATAGAAGTTTGTTTCTAGAATACTAATTCTTTGTTTTATTTGAAATATATAAAATAAACCATAGAAAAAGGAAATACTCATATATCCACTAATTTTTTTGTAACTATCTTTCAAATTTCCAAAACAAAGTTCATACCAAAGAATAATAAGAGGTAAAATTGCTGCTTTTTCTGATGACCACAATGAAAGTCCAAAAAAAAGTATTGATAGTAAAAGCCTCTGTTTGTTTCCACGTGCAACTATGTAGAAAAAAAACGAAGTAAGCATAAAGAATCCATATTGGCTATACGTTCCACCGCTTATCCATGTCACCGACTCGATAGCAAGTGGATGAATGGCAAAAAAGCTAGCGGTAAAAAATGCAAGTATCTCCGGGGCAAGAAGCGAGACCGTTGCAAATACTACTATTACAGACCCCATATGGAAGAGGATATTGGAGAGGCGATAGAGTATTGGAGAAGCACCTGATATTGTATGGATGCTCGTATAGAGAAGGCTACGAAGTGCCGATTGTGGACGAACAAATGCACTACCAAAATCGCCAATATAAGGATTGTTCTGGATTACAGAGATATCATCAGACAAAAAAGCATAAGGGAGTGTCTGAATATAGCAGATTACAACTAAGAGAATAAGAAAACATATTTGTTTCCAATGTTTACTTATCCATTTTTTTTGAAAATCGGTTGGATTCATTGATCTTTTATTCTACTAAAAATTTCTAAATCATTTGATACAATAGCGGTTGTATTCTATGACTACAAAAAAATATCCGCTTTTATCAATAATCGTCCCTACGTTAAATAATGAGCGTGATTTTTCTCTGTTCATGAAGTCGATTACCAAACAAACATATCCAAAAAACAAAATCGAAATCCTCGTTCTTGATGGGGGATCAACAGATAAAACGAAAGTTATTGCAAAAAAATATGGGGCAAAAATAATTCATAATAAAGCTGTTCTTGCAGAACCAGGAGTAAATCTAGGTATGGAGAACGCAAAAGGGGACCTTATGATGATTCTGGCTGTGGATAATATTTACAACGATAAACATGCACTCGAAAAGATTGTAGGAGTATTTGAAGATCCTACAATCCTTGCAGCATTTCCTAAACATGATAGTGATAAAACAGATAATCTCTTCACAAAATATCATAATACCTTTACAGATCCCTTTAATCATTTTGTGTATGGATATAGCGCAAATGCACGAACATTTAATCGAGTATATAAGACAGTAACTTCAAACAATGTATATGATGTGTATGATTACAATTCAAATCCTATGCCCCCAATGATTGCGTTTGCACAAGGATTTACTGTACGTGGATCATATCGACGAAGTAAACAAGATGCATTTGATGATATCTCACCGATTATTAAGATGATTACTCAAAAAAAGAAAATTGCATATATACATGGAGTTTCTTTAATGCACCATACAACACGCAATCTCGATCATTTTATTCGAAAACAACGATGGGCAACACGTAACGCAATTGCAAAAGAAAATTATGGTATCTCATATCGTATGACAAAAATTCCAAAGAAAAATCAAATACGCATAAAGCTCTGGCCACTGTATGCGTTCACTTTTCTTGGACCACTTATTGTAGCACTGTATGGGTTAGGAAGAGATCGAATACTCGTTTGGTTGTTTCATCCCATCGTATGTTTTCTTTCGGCTGGAGCCAGCGTATGGGAAATTTTAGTATATAATAGTATAAAATCACGGCAAGTAAGTCGTCGTTAATATGGACTACACGCTCAAAAAATTCCAAAAGTTTAGTGATAATCGTGGTGATTTAATTGTATTCCTTAAAAAAGGAGAATTGGAAGATGCATTTAAAACATTTGGACAAATTTATTTTGTTACATTTAATAAAAACGGGATTGTGCGCGCAAATCATTACCACAAAGAATGGCATGAGTGGTTTGGAATCGTTGCAGGAAGGCTTCAAGTTGTTTTAGAAGATGTAAAAACAAAAGAACGAAAAGAATTTATTCTCGATGCAAAAAAAGATTTTTATGTACGGCTTGAGGTTGCCCCTGGGATCGCCCATGCATTTAAGAGTCTTACTAAATATGCTGCGCTCGTAAATTATGCAGATAGTGAATGGTATAGCAAAGATAGTATTCCGTACAAATTATTGTAATATGAGCACATTCTTTAAACATAAAACTGCACTTGTTGAGTCTACAAAAATTGGGAGAAATTCTCGTATTTGGGCATATACGCATATTTTGCCAGGTGCAAAAATTGGAAATAATGCTAATATTTGTGATTTTTGTTTTATCGAAAACGACGTAGTAATTGGTGACAATGTTACTGTTAAATGTGGCGTCTATATCTGGGATGGAATTACTATCAAGGATAATGTTATGATTGGCCCTTCTGCTACCTTTACAAACGACCGATATCACCGAAGTAAAAATACGAAATTCATACTTGAAAAAACTCTTTTAAAAAAAGGCTGTAGTATCGGCGCAAATGCAACAGTTATTGCAGGAATATCAATTGGAGAGCATGCACTTATTGGAGCTGGAGCTGTGGTGACACATGATGTCCCAAATTTTGCACTTGTGTATGGAAATCCTGCGGTGATAAAGGGATTCGTTTGTATATGTGCGCGAAAATTATTATTTAAGAAAAATGGGGAAAGCGTCTGCGCTTGTGGTAATTCGTTTAAAAAAGTTTCTGAAAATAAAGTGGAAATGCTATGAGAAAACCAACGAGCCTTGTAACCGGTGGCGCCGGATTTATTGGAAGTCATGTTGTTGACCATTTACTACAAATGGGCCATGAGGTAGTTGTACTAGATGATTTAAGTGGCGGATTTACACGAAATGTTTCTGAAAAAGCAAAACTGGTAACTGGAAGTATTCTTGATGAAAAATTACTTGATATGCTTTTTAAAAAATATCGATTTAATTATGTATATCACTTAGCCGCATATGCCGCAGAGGGATTAAGTCATTTTATACGACATTTTAATTATAAAAATAATTTAGTAGGCTCGATTAATCTAATCAATCGATCGGTTTTGTATAAAACGAGGCGATTCATTTTCACTTCAAGTATTGCCGTCTACGGCGCAAATCAAACTCCAATGCGGGAGGATATGGAGCCCCAACCCGAAGATCCCTATGGAATCGCAAAATATGCAATTGAACTCGATCTAAAAGCGGCTCATCATATGTTTGGACTTGAATACACAATCTTTAGACCACATAATGTGTATGGCGAGCGCCAGAACCACGGCGACCCTTACCGAAATGTTTTGGGAATTTTTGTTAATAGCATTATGCTTGGAAAACCGATGACAATTTTTGGTGATGGGAGTCAAACGCGTGCATTCTCATACATTGATGATGTGGCCCCACACATAGCCCATTGTATTGAATACAAAAAAACAATAAATCAAATCTATAACATTGGTGCTGATATTCCATATTCTGTTAAAGATTTAGCACATACAATGGCAAATGCAATGAATGTTAAGCCGTATATTAAATACTTGCAGGCTCGTAAAGAAGTATTACATGCATATTCAGATCATTCAAAAGTAAAAAAGCATTTCAAAATTAAAAAAACAGTTGACCTTATTACAGGAGTTGAGCGAATGGTACAGTGGGCACAAGAAATCGGACCTTTAAAAACAAGTAAATTTAAAAATATTGAGGTAGCACACAATATGCCACCTTCATGGAAAAAGTTGGTTGAATAATATGGATATCCCTTTTTTGGATTTTGAAAAACAATACAAAGAAATTGAGAAAGAGCTAAAGGTCGCCCTTGCGCGTATTTTTGACCGTCACCATTATATATTAGGTCCTGAACTTGAAGCATTTGAAAAAGAATTTGCGAAGTATTTGGGAGTAAAATATGTTGTAGGCTTAAATTCTGGAACAGATGCGCTTGAGTTTTGTCTTCGTGCACTCGATATTAAGAAAGGAGACGAGGTGATTACTCCAGCAAACAGTTATATTGCAACTTCACTGGCAATCTCATACGTCGGTGCCCATCCTGTACTTGTTGACTGCGACCCAGAAACGTATCAAGTAGATGTCAAAGAAATTGAGAAAAAAATAACCAAAAATACTAAAGCAATTTTACCAGTTCATTTATATGGATCACCATGTGAAATTGATAAAATAATGATAATTGCAAAAAAGAATAAACTTTTTGTAATTGAGGATACTGCACAAGCTGTTGGTGCAAGTTTACATGGGAAAAAATTAGGAACCTTTGGAAATATTAATGCGTTTAGTTTTTATCCGGGAAAAAATTTAGGAGCATATGGTGATGCCGGAGCCATCGCGACAGATAGTAAAGAGTTATATGAAAAAGTTAAACTTTTACGCAATTATGGTGAAACAAAAAAATATCATCATGTAGCTTTCGGGAGAAATAGTAGACTCGATGAGGTACAAGCCGCAGTACTTCGTGTTAAACTCAAGTACATTGATAAGTGGAATAAAGCGAGAAATAAGCTTGCGCTTGAATATATAAAAAATTTGAAGGGTATTAAATTACAAAAAATTATTTCAGGAGGAATTTCTAATTATCATCTCTTTGTAATTGAGGCTAAAAATAGAAAAAAAATGCAAGCGCTTCTAGAAAAGAATACTATTCACACGCTTATTCACTACCCAATTCCTATTCATTTGCAAAAGACGTACACCTATTTGAAACACAAAAGTGGAGATTTTCCTCATAGTGAAATAATTGCCAAGCAGATTTTGAGCCTTCCAATGTACCCAAGTCTTACAAGTAGTCAAATAAAAATGATTACTAAACATATAAAATATTTCTTACAATGAAAACTATTCTTATTACCGGTGCAACTAGTTTTTTGGGAAGCAAGCTTATTCACGAACTTGAAAAAGATAAAAAACTAAAAATCATTAAAACATCGTTGCATGGAAACGCGAAACAAGGGATTGAGAAACTTGACCTATTGCAACCTAGCAAAGTAAAAAGGTTTATTGCGAACAAGAAACCAGAAATTATTTTCCATTTTGCGGCACTTGTTAATTTAACTCGAGATTATGATACTGCACGTAAATGTATTGATGCAAACATCACTGCAACTCTCAATTTACTTGAGGCATGTAGTGGTTCCTCATTAAAACGATTTATTTTTTCAAGTACTGAAGAAATCTATGGTATAAATATACTTCCATATAAGGAAGTAATTCTTCCAAATCCACCATCAATGTACTCAATTAGCAAAATTGCTGGTGAACAACTGTGCGAGTATTACTCTAAAATCATTGGTTTCAGACTTATTATACTTCGTATCGGAACGCTTTACGGCCCCGGCAGTCAACCGGACCGATTTTTAACGTCAATTTTTAAATCAGTAGTTGTAGGAAAACCTATTTTACTTAATTCCGGAAAGCTCAAACGAGACTATATTTACATTTCGGATGCAGTATCAGCGCTACTTAAGAGTATGAAAAAAGCATTTCGCAAAAACGAAATTATTAATATTGGTGGTAGTACATCGATATCACTAAGAAAATTTATTGAGATGGCTGTAAAGAATTCGAAAAGTACATCCAAAATTATGTTTAATGCATTTCCTGATCGAATTGGGGAAGCTCCCGTACAAAAAATGAGCATCTTAAAAGCAAAAGAGCTTCTTAATTGGGAGCCAAAGATAGATTTAGCTGTTGGGATCAAAAAATCAATTGCTTTTTTCTCTCAAAACGGCTATCATTGAACGATGAAAAAAGTTGATCAAGAAGCTAAGCTGCGAAACGATATTGAAAAAAAGATTAAGAAAATATTCTCACTTCGCAAGAAAGATAAAAAATTCATTCCTGGAAAATCATGGATTCAATATGCAGGTGGAGTATTTGACCATAAAGAAATTAATGCAAGTGTTGATTCATTAATAGATGGGTGGTTTGGGTTAGGTGTAAAGGGCGAGGCTCTTGAAAAAAAATTAGCAGCTTTTGTTGGCGCAAAAGGATCTATTCTCACTAATTCAGGCTCCAGCGCAAATCTTTTAGCAGTAACTTCATTACTTTCATATTTCTATCCCAATCATCTCAATCCAGGTGATGAAGTAATTACTGCGGCATGTGGATTCCCAACAACAGTAAATCCACTTTTTCAAAATAATTTAAAACCTGTTTTTGTCGATGTTGAACCGGATACATATAACGTAACAATTGAAAATCTAGAAAAGGCAGTATCAAAAAAAACACGAGCAGTGATTTTGGCACATACACTTGGTAACCCATTTGAAGTAGATAGAGTTGTTGAGTTTTGTAAAGCACATAATTTATTTTTTATTGAAGATAATTGTGATGCGTTGGGTTCAAAATATAATGGAAAACGAACGGGTGGATTTGGACTTTTGGCAACTCAATCATTTTATCCACCACACCACATGACTATTGGTGAAGGAGGAGCAATTCATTACAATGATTTGCGATTTGAACGTATTACTAAGTCACTGCGCGACTGGGGAAGATCATGCTGGTGCCCAGGAGATGAGAAACGCACTTGGGGAACATGTGGTGCTCGATTTAATTACCGAATTGACGGAAAATTGTATGATCATAAATATATGTTCAATCAGATCGGATATAACTTAAAACCAATTGAAGCTCAAGCCGCAATGGGACTTGAGCAGATAAAGCGTGTTCCAGGATTTACTAGAGAACGTGCATATAATTTTAAGCGATTTTTTGAACACGCGAAAAGATGGGAAAAGTATTTCATTCTGCCACGATCATTGCCGCTTGCACAACCAAGCTGGTTTGCATTCCCTCTCACGATCCGTGACGGAGTAAAGTTTTCTCGTATGAAGCTAGCTCTTTTCCTTGAAGAACGTATGATTCAAACACGGCCACTTTTTGGAGGAAATTTAACACATCAGAGCGCATATGCTAAGTCTCGAGTAAAGTATCGACAAGTAGGAAATTTAGCAAACTCAACACGAATTTTGCATAATACATTTTTTGTAGGAATTTACCCAGCTCTTGGAGATCAAGAAATCGATTATATAGCCCAAAGCATCGATGACTTTTTGAAAAAAGAGAAATAATGTATAGTTAGTCCATGCCCCAAAATATTCCTACAGTTTTATGTTCTACGCTCGATGATCCAGAAGCAGTACTCCTTGACAACATATCAGTTGCCGCGACCGCAATCAAACTTGACTATCCAAATTGGGTTGTTAGAACTACATCTAGAACAGATGAGAGAGTGATCGGTAAATTAAAAGCACTTGGTGTTATTGTTGTAAGTGCACGTGATGATTCAACCCCTATTGTTGAAGATCAAATTGAAAATGATCATTTGCTTGCACTGAAGCACGGACTTTCGGCCGCTCAAAATGTGAAGAGTGGAGTTGTGCAATATATGGATGGAGATCGGGCAATTATGGCCGCAAAATATTTTCCAAATGATTTTACACGCTTGGCTGAAATTGCACAGGGATTGGGAACAAAGCATAAGAATCTGGGATATCTTAATATTCGAAGGACACAAAAAGATTTCTTAGATCATCATCCTTCTCTCACAAATACAGAACAGGTATTTAATTACTGGTATAGTCAAGTATTTGGAATGCCCATTGATATGGGAAGTACTACAACTATTATGACCCCTGATGTCATTGAGATGATTCTTACACGATCGAGCGCACCAGATATCGAACGCGTCAATTTTCCTCAACCATTATGGCTCATTATTGCAAAAGAGATGGGTGCACATATTTATTCCGATGAGATTCAAAACGTATTAACGTATGAAGCTCCAGAACAAAATCGTGCAAAAATAACAGATGCAGACATGAAGTCTGTAAATGAGGCTCAAAGTCCTGCCCAAAGATATGCGATTTTGCAAGCAATATATCGTTCTACACTTGGGACTACTGGTCCTCGAGGATCAATGTCGGCTGCAGAATGGGCACTACGATTTGGAACTGAAAAAATATATCTACAACTGTTGCATAACCATTTAGATTCGTGTCTGGCAGACCCAAGTAAAAGGGATGAATTTGTTCGTGGTATAGAACATGAGCTTCAAAGCCTTGAAACAAAGGGTGAGGAAATCCGTGATTTGCTATCACAACCTCGCAGTGAAACCGAAGAGATTCATGATGCACTTGAAAGGATTGGTAATCTAATGGTTCAACCTGAAAGTCGGACAAAAGAGTCATGAGCTTATTAAAGTGACTTTTTCATTTGTACTGCAATATCATATTCTTTTGCAAGCTCCAGACATTTTTTTTGAAGACTTTCAAGGTTTTTTGGGTCCAAAAACTTTTTCAGTGAACCATCTTTCGGAATTATATTTTTTGGTTGGAGTAAGTATGCAGCTCCAGACGTTTTTACTGCTTTTGCAATTGATGGCTCGCAAGAGATGATAAAGGGAAGTCCGCAGAGCAGAAAGTCCCACATTTTGAGTGGTTCAATAAATTTAGTTGATCCAAATTTATCATCATAAATCGCAATTCCCACATCGCATATCGCGGCTAGTTTTTGCCACTCTGCTCTTGAATGAAGTGTGTGAACGGTCCATTTCTTAAGTCCATGTTTTTTACAGTTTTCCTCAAACTCTTTGTGATTAATAACTGGAGCAAAATGAAACTCAAGATCTGGTCGAACTTTTTGTACTTTTTCTAGTACTGAAAAAAGAATAGAAAATTGCCGAGGTGTAATACA
>MFZQ01000008.1:0-12546 GCA_001789445.1 Candidatus Roizmanbacteria bacterium RIFCSPHIGHO2_02_FULL_40_13b
GCTCTCTTTTTTCAAAAGCGAAAATCATACTTGGAATATTGGTTACTTTGTCACAACGCCCAAATTCTTGTGGGAACAATATAGACAATTTTGTCCCGATTTATTCAAAAAACTTGAAAAAATATACGATGCATGCGATACCGAGCAATTTGAGGACGTTTTGAATAGTATATATCCAACCATCGAAAAGATTTCTTTTGATAATGCCATACTTGAAAAATTGGATCCTAAAAGTGCGTATGTCATCTCTGAAGATCTGGGCTGGAGTGATATTGGAGCATGGGAAGCTCTTAAAGAGGCTCTTGAGACCAGTCGAGAGTCAAATGTGACGTCAGGAAGTGTACTTCTGGAAGACAGCGAAGATAGCCTGGTGTATAACTACGAAGATGGAAAAACAATTGTTGGAATTGATCTTGAAGATCACTTGATCGTAAACACCCGAGATGTACTTCTTATAACTAAAAAGACATCGGTACCAAAGATAAAAACGTTTGTGGAGTCCCTCAAAGATGGTCCACATGAAGATTTAACTTAAATACCTGAAGTCTATCTTACTCCCCACCACTTCCTCTACATATGCCAGCGTGTCAAATGAGCGACTAACCAGTTTTTCTTGAGATAGGAATCCTCCAGCAAGCATGAGATCGCGAAAAAAGCCGAGCATATCATTCATTCCAAAATCAGATTTATTATTGAGACTCTTAAAAAAATCTGTCGTTATTGAAAAAAGTGCAGGTTCTGGTTGATTTTCAGGAAGAATTTTATTGAGAACGAACAGATATACAAATAGGAGTTGGAGTTTAATTTCTGACCGGCGAACTTTGGAATATCCATAAATAAGTTCTGTCTGTCCAAGCGTCGCGTATCCACTCTTTTCGTAAGAAGAAAAATTAATGAGGTTGCCTGTTTCTACATGGGACGCCCGTCTACTCTTGATCTTTTTCAAACCATATGCCTTGGCTATATGTTTTCCTCGATCCATGGAAAAAAGCGTGATTAACACATTATCCCCCATGAGTGGAGTTTTTTTTATCACAAACCCACGATCTTTAGCGTAGCGTGCCATCTACTTTGATTCTAACGTATAATCCTCTACAAGTGGCATGTCAATTGCTTTATTTGCTCCATTTACGATGATTGTGTATGCATGTCCTGCTGTTCCTGGCTGTTTTTGTATATAAAGTTTATAGTCGCGCACATTTAATACTTTAAAGGGCAAGTCATATTCCACAATAACTGTGGCTGTACCAAGTGGGTTAACCGTCATAAATCCCTCAAATACCGTTTTTCCAAGTTCATCATATGTTAGTGTTTTTGTCTGGGAACCACGAAAGCTTGTTAAAGTACTACCCATGGGAACATACACACGAAGCCAATTCCGTAGCGTCGCATTCAAACAAAGCCCTCCTCGTTCTAAATTACAGTCTGAGTGTTTATATGGATTTTTATACCGAATGGTGAGCGTGCGATGCACAGACCCATCTGAGTCAATCTTGGTATCTGACGTTACGTCGTGCGATACGTACAGATTTGATTTTGCACCTGCAAAGTTTGTGTCATTAATATGTAGATAATCACCGGTAACTTCCTGAATTCGTCCAGCAAAGTTGATAGCCTCCACAGCTTTTTGTTCATTATCATCTTTTAGGTAGATCAAAACATGTTTTTGTTCAAGATTCTTAATCATGTCTTGGGAAAGTTGTCCCCAATATTGAGAAGGAGATGAACTAAGAGCTTTTTGCATAATCGCGTATAAGAGTTGCCCCAGAATTCCCTTTCGATCGTTTTTCACATAATTTACGGGTCGATCAATGTCGTTTAAGAGTTCGTAAATAACTTGCGGACAATCACATCGAGTATCATCTTTGGCTGAAAACGTTATTCCCCCCGCTTGTGTATCTCCCAGAACTCGCAACATATCTACGAGCACCTTCGTATCCATCGCAATAATGCCATCATAGTTTACTTTTTGACTGCTTAGTGCGTACAGTTTCTCAAACTCTTTCATTGATTCAATATAATCGGGACTTAAATTGCTATCGCGGATATTAAACTGATATACCCCTTTGTGATATGCAAGAATCGGAGCGGGGGGTTTTGGATGACGAGAAAGTGTTGCATCTAGGTTATAAATATCCTCTGATCTCTGTGCAGTGAGTTTTCCATTTTTTACCTTAAAAAGTGCATATGCGGTTAAAAAGCCTCCGGTTGGACGGAGTTCTTTATCATTTTGAAAAAGAATTAAATATGTTCGCTCATTATTGGCTCCCAATATATCAGGTAGTTTTTTAATAAGAGGCTTTGCATCAACAAAAAGCGACGCCACACTATCAAACTGCTCCTCATATTTTTTTATTTTGGCACCATATTTTCCTGGATATCTCTTGGAATCAATTTTACTGATGTTACTTCGGGCAGCATCGACATCTATAGCAATATCATCAACACGACCTACAACTTTATCTAGTGTTAATACGGCTGTCTGAATTCTGTCATCGGCAGATTTTTCTGAAAATCCAGCTGTTCCTTTTTTAAATCCGATAAGATCTGCGTACGGGGTGAGTGTCTCCACCATCTTGTCACTTGCGACAATCAAGTGTCCTCCTGCCTCAACCCCATTTTTAAAATCAGAGACATAGAGGCCAGCTAATGGTATAAATCGCATCCAGTACACTTTTTTCGCCTCTTTTTCAAAAGAATCAAACTTTACCTGCAAATCTGTCATGTTACTTTTTACAAGGTCCATATCGTTTTGCGAAACAGCAAATTTCACCGCACGGGCTGATTCGATCAGTGGCTTACTTCTGGTATAAATGTTTCGAATTGGCAGGATTACAAAGAATACTAGGAACAAAATGAGCACAGCCATAGTACCAAAAGACTTTCTTCTGTTTTTCTTTCTGGGAGCGTGATGTAGCTTTTTACGAAATTTCATACGGCGCCATGACCCCAAATCATTTCTGCGGGGGTTTTAAGAATAATCTGTAAATCACGTACTAATGATATCATATCTACATATTCCGCATCAATAGCTATTCGTTTATCAAAGTTTATCTCGCTCCTACCCGAAACTTGCCATAAACCAGTAATTCCTGGTCGTACGGAGAGTACTTTTTGAACTAATGGCCTCGTATGTGGATATTTTGCTTGTTGATCTTCCAGTTCATCAGGATAATATGCACGCGGCCCTACCAAGCTCATTTCACCTTTCAACACATTAAAAAATTGGGGAATTTCATCTATTGAATGTTTACGAATAAACTTACCAATTGGAGTGATTCGCGGGTCCTTTTTTAGCTTAAAACTTCCTTTTTTGTATTCCTGATATAAATGCTTAAATTCATCGTCCTCACGCAACATGTTGTGTGCGTTGACAATCATTGATCGAAATTTATACATTTTAAAAAGTGTTGCGCTACGGCCAACTCTCTCGGGAACATCAGCCAAAACTGGTCCCTGTGAGTCAAGTTTGATGAGTATAGATGAAATGATAAAAAGAGGAAAAAACAAGATAATGAGTACAATTGACCCAACAACATCTACAATTCGCTTCAGATAGCGCTTATACCCTGCGCCAGTCAATAGATACATAGGATTTATTGTAGCAGATAAAGTATAATGAGGGAGGAGATGAGGATGAGATAGGGAGATAGGGCGGGGCGGAGGAGATCCCCCCATCACCCCATCCCCTCCTCCCCACCTCAAAGATTAATACGGGGTGTAGTATCACCCAAAGGGTGATCGCCCTCTGGGCGATAGCGGTAGAAGTATGTTTCATATATATCTATTACAAAGCCTAAAAAATTCGAAAATATATATTGGTTCAACCAGTAGACAGGTTGAAATAAGATTAAGTGAACATAATATTGGTTCAAATAAATGGACAAAAGGGAACAAACCTTTTAAGATAGTCTACTATGAAAGTCTTTATTGCAAAACAGATGCTTTGCATAGAGAAAAGTTTTTGAAGTCTGGTGTAGGTAATAGAGTGGTTAAGGCTATTGTGAATGAGTTTACAAACGGGGTGTAGTATAGCGGTAGAATTCGCGGTTTGGGACCGTGAGGCGGGAGTTCGACTCTCCCCACCCCGACATTAGAAGCCGTTAACGAACGAAGTGAGTTTACGGATTCTTATGTCCCGCCGAAGCTCGAGCAAAGCGAGAGCGAAGGGGGACGAAGGCAGGCTTATACAATGACAACACAAACCTTCCTCGGTGCTCTTGCAACAATAATTGCATTTGTTAGCTTTATTCCCTATTACAAGGATATATTCGACAACAAAACAAAGCCTCATGCGTTCTCTTGGTTTGTATGGAGTTTAATTACTGGCACCAGTTTTCTTGGGCAACTATCAGTGAATGCTGGCCCAGGAGCCTGGGTTATGGGTTTTGTGTCTCTTGGATGCTTTAGTGTATTTCTACTATCACTTGTTAAAGGAGAAAAAAATATTGTGTTACTTGATTGGATTTCACTTACCGGGGCACTTATTTCGCTACTCTTTTGGATAATTACTAAAACTCCGGTATACTCGGCTATTCTAATCACTTTAACTGATGCCTTGGCTTTTGTACCAACACTTCGCAAGTCCATTTCTAAGCCATATGAAGAAACAACACTTACTTACTTTTTAGGAGGTATCCAATTTCTTATCTCTCTATTCGCTTTGAATAGCATTACGATCGTTACTGCATTGTATCCAGCTTTTTTGGTTATCGTTAATTTTGGTTTTTCCATAGTGCTCTTTACCCGAAGAAGACAGCTTGGTGCTGTATAATATATAGTGCGTCAGGCTGAGTACCTGCCTGCCGGCAGGCAGGGCTCACGTTTCATCAATAAATAGTAAGCCAATGTAGCTCAGCGGCAGAGCACACGTTTCATAAGCGTAAGGTCGGAGGTTCAACTCCTCCCATTGGCACCCAATGTGAAAGTCTAAATATTATGACCAAAACAACGAAAATTGCCTTATTTGAAGGTAAGCAAATCAGAAGACATTGGGACAAAACCCAAGAAAAATGGTATTTTTCTGTGGTTGATGTAGTCCAGGTATTAACAAATCAAATTGATTTTATAAAAGCTCGAAAATACTGGAATAAATTAGCTGAAAGACTTCGAATTGAAGGAAGTGAAGTGGTGACAAAATGTCACCAGTTGAAATTGGTTGCTGCTGACGGCAAAATGCGATTAACTGATGTTGCTGACACAGAAGTAATGCTTCGCATTATTCAATCAATTCCTTCTCCTAAGGCAGAACCCTTTAAATTGTGGCTGGCGCGGGTAGGTTATGAACGAATTGAAGAAACTCATGATCCGGAAATTGCTATTAATCGCGCCCTTAAGACTTATCTTCGCAAAGGATATGGCAAAAATTGGATTAATCAACGGTTAAAAAGTATCGAAATCAGAAAAGCCCTTACCGATGAATGGGAAACACGAGGAGTAAAAAATACAACGGAATTTGCGATTCTTACTGATGATATTACCCTCGCCTGGACTGGGATGACGACAAAACAATACAAAAATCTTAAAGGATTGAAAATGGAAAATCTTCGAGACAATATGACTAATCTCGAGTTGGTTTTAAATATGTTGGCCGAAACGGCAACAACCGAAATCTCCACGAAAAGGAAACCAAAAACTTTTCCGGAAAATAGAACTGTCGCCAGACAAGGCGGCACTATTGCCGGATCCGCCCGAAAACAAATTGAAGCCAAATCAGGTAAAAAAGTAATTTCAAAGTTAGGCGCAAAAAAACTAAAAATACTGAAGAAATGAGAGTAAACTACTACTACTATGGATCAAAATGAAAAACCAATAGAAAATAAATTAATCTCGCTAGAGTCGCAACAAATACCAGCAACTGTATCGCTTATTCCATCTAACAAGTGGTATAAGCTTGTGACAATTGGTATGGTTTTACTAATTTTATTGGGAGTAGCGTATTTTTTTGGAACAAGGAGTTTTTTCAATAATGGTAGAGTTGCTCCCTATATGATTCCTCCAACAGACCTACCGATCACTGTATCGGCCACACCCGTAGAACCATCTCCAACAAAACAAAATCCTACCAACGAAGAACTGTTTGATATTGTTTCCCTGCATAAGGCTGAATTATTAAAGGGAGTCGATGCGATTGACCTTAAATATAATTCAGCACGCAACATCGGCACAGACCTGTATTTAGTTGATTTTGCCTATATCAAGCAAGACGGTTCAACTCTACCTTCGGAAGGTGGACATGTTCTGGTTGGAAAAATAGCCGGAAATTGGGTAGTTGCGATTGGCCTGCCTACCGATCCCTATTATTGCCAGTGGATTAGTCAGTCAAACCTATCGGAGACCGATAAGAATTATTTCCTCTCAAACAGTGCGTGTCCAGTCCCCAACAACAAGTGTGATATACAAGGCGTCACTGGACCGTGTAAAGCATTGATGCCCGCTTACTACTTTGATAAAATAACACAACAGTGTATTAAGTTTAACTATGGAGGATGTGCTCCTGGAACAAGACCTTTTACCACACAAACAGAATGTGAGAAATCATGCTCGGTTAAATAACTACATGATATACTGATGCTATGGATCAAAAACCCACACCTAGCTCTCCAGAAAAGATTCAAAGTGAGGACACTAGTAAATTAAATCCATCTCCAACGGTTTATAGAAGTCATTGGAAATATATAGCTTCCGGAGTGATCTTGATTATTCTAGTTGGAATTGGTGCCTTCTTTGCAGGACAGAAAAGTACTGATAAGACTAATGAAGTTGCCGATACAACATCACGTCCCACATCAATATTAATTACACCTTCATTAGGCGAGGATCAGCCAGATTGGTTAAAATATGAGTCTAAAGAAATAGAAGGGAAATATGATGGTTGGACGTGGAGATCGTTTGTTTTGCACTATCCAAGTACATGGTCAATAGCTGAAGAACTATACTCTACAGAGTCAATATCAGGACCAACTTTTACGCTTAAGTTAGTAAAGGATGATGGTAGCTATTTTGAACTACTGCAAGGATTTGCTGATGGAGGGCGCTGCGTGTATGAAAGCGACCCAGACAGTGAGACATATCAAGGTGCGGGGTCTGCGTACACAACATATGATGAAATAGTTAAAGGCGACGAAAAATGGCGATTATCTGCCTATAAAGTACCTGATCAGCTTTGGACACATCAGTTATGCGGATTATCGAAGAACGGTGTTTATCAATCTAGCTACAATTCATTAGGAATACATAAGATAAAACTTGTTAATGGCGCAGCATACAAGGAATTTTTAGAAATGCTGAAAAAGGTTGAGATGAAGTAATAAATTTTGTATCTCAGTTCACTTTTTTAGTGTAATAGCCTTTAGAGATAGAATGTTCCTTAGGTGCAAAGGGATCAATTTCGGGGTCATATTCAACCTCATAGGCAACCATGATCTTGCCTATTCAAGGTAAAAAGGGTTCAAAAGAAAGTCCCTCAGGGGCACCAAAGGGCGAGAGCCGAAGGTCCTGTGAGCTCGAAGAGCGAGCGGGATTCAATTCTCTCCTCAGCCACATTGACATGTGATATAATCACTTTTTATGGAAAATATAACACCAAAAAAAATTGCGCTTTTTGTTGGAGGAACTATTGCAATTCTCGCCTTCATGTTTTTTACCTGGAGTATGACTTCAAAGCCACAAATAGCTCCAAAGCAAGAGATAACACTTAGCGCTAACGAACATATTGTCGGTCCTCCAAAATCAAAAGCGATCATTGTGGAATACAGCGATTTTCAATGTCCTGCATGTAAACAGGCGTATCCAACGGTCAAAAAGATTTTGAACACATATAAAAATAAAATTACATTTGTATATCGTCACTTCCCCCTTACGCAACATGCATATTCAGTTGTTGCGGCACAAGCGGCTGAAGCGGCAGGAAAGCAGGGCAAATTCTTTGAAATGGGAGATCTGCTTTTTGAAAATCAAGAAACGTGGGCAGATGAAAAAAATCCACAAAAGTTTTATGAAAACTATGCAAAAAGCCTAAAACTTGATCTGACTAAATTCAAAAAGGATAGTCAAGATAGTGCATTACTTAAAGTAATTAAAGATCAGCAAAATGGGGGAGTGGCACTTGGCGTTAATTCGACTCCCACATTCTTCATTAATGGGGTAAAGCTTGAGAGTGGAGCAACCTACGCTGATTTTAGCGCTTTAATTGACAAAGCTCTTCAGGAAAAGTAATTTATTCTGATAATCGCAATCTCGGTTCTCGTTCGAGCTCTTGAGGATTTTTTATATATAAATTCTTCTTCGCTTTAAAGTACGCCGCAACTCCAATCATCGCCGCATTGTCCCCATATAGATACTTCCGTGCAGGAAAGTAAACCGTCCCATCGTGTTTCTTAACAAGTGCTCGAATTTTCCCACGCAGATATTCATTCACTCCAACTCCCCCGCCAACAACAAGAGAAGTAATTCCTGTTTTATACATTGCTTTATCTAATTTAAAGATTACTGTGTCAAAAACGGCTTCTTGATATGAAGCGGCAAGATCGTAGAGTTGATTTGTTTTTTCTTTTTCAGGTAGCTCGCGGTAATAATAAAAAAGTGATGTTTTGAGACCGGAAAATGAAAAGTTGAGGTCGCCTGACCTTTTCATTGGCCGAGGAAATGTGTGAAAGTCTACTCGACCCTTCTTTGCGAGCTTCTCAATCACGGCCCCGCCTGGATAACCCAGTCCCATCATTTTGGCAGCTTTATCGAGCGCTTCCCCGGCGGCATCATCAAGTGTTTCACCAATAACTTCAAATTCATCATGATCTTTAAAAATGACAAGCTCTGTATGTCCACCCGAAATGAGAAGTGCGAGGTATGGAAATGAAATTTCTCGTTTCGGATTTCCCGCACTATTTTGAACAAATGATGAATAGATATGGCCAGCCATATGATTTACTCCTACAAATGGTTTTTGGTATTTAAACGAGAGTTCTCGAGCTTTATTTATTCCAACCCCAAGTGCCATGCCAAGTCCTGGACCATAGGTAACGGCAAAAGCATCAATATCTTTAAGAGAAAAAGAGCTCGTTCGCTTTTTGCATTTGGAGACTGCTTCCTCGATGACAAGATCAATGTGCTCTTCGTGCGCACGTTTTGCTAAATTAGGAACAACTCCTCCCCATTTCTTATGAATTACTATTTGGGAATAAATGGCATTTGAAATGATGCGACGACCTTCAGTAATCGCAACAGCAGTTTCATCGCACGACGTATCAATTGCAAGTATTTTCATAAGTAGGTACTAGTAATTTGCCGACGTGTTTCTGTCACGTACTTTATTTTAATCAAAACAACAACCGAATCTTTTTTAAGCAATTTATATATCGGTCCGCTTTTTTCTCCCCATTCTATTAGAAGAAGTGATTTTTCAGAAAGCATTTCTTCAATTCCTATGTACGATAATTCTTCATTTTCGGCCACATTAAAAAAATCACAATGATGAAAATGTTTGATATGTGGATGATCAATTTTATATTCATAACAAATAACATAGGTCGGTGAGACAATATTTTTTATTCCCAGAGTCTCTCCAATTCCTTTTACAAACGCTGTTTTCCCTGCCCCCAGTTCACCGTGTAAAATAAAAACAATCGATTTGCTCTTTGCTTTTTTCACAATTTTCTTGAAAATACAAACAGCAATTTTCTTTGTATCTTCTTCTGAATTTGACAAAAAAGTTTCTGAGACAGATTCTTCACCAACTCTTAAAACTGATACATCCTCTTCGGTAAGATCGACAACGGTTGATGGTTTGACTCGAGGAAGCTTTCCAAAGTCGACTATGAGATCAATCTCACCCTGTTTCTTTTTTCTCAAACTGTTTAGAAGTGATTCGATAGAATAGTGATGAGACGCTCCTGCAACATTTGCAGACGTTGCGGTGATCGGAAAATCTAATTCATTTACAACATCTTTAATCAACGGAAAATCGGGAATTCGGACGCCAAGTGTCTTTTTCTCCGATTCCAATCGCTTGTCAACTTTTCCCAAAGCAGGAAGTACAAATGTAAAAGCACCTGAACCAATTCTAGTCATAATCGCCTTTTGATTTTCATTCATTAAGACATATTTAGAAGCTCGTTCCACGTCTCCCGTGAATATTGAAATAGCTTTCCCAGCAGGTCTATCCTTAAACATGAGAAGTTTATCAACAGCTTTCTTTGAGTTTGTATTGACACATAAGCCATACACCGTGTCTGAAGGCATAACAACCAAACCGTCAGATTTTATAACCGTGGCTATGATTTTTGGTAAATCTTTTGGTGAAAAGTCTTTTTTATTAATTATTTTCATATTGAGCGCAGATACCCATTTTAAGAATAACTGGGGTGCCAGTTGTAAGCGGGGGTCCCCACTTGTTCGAGAAATGGGTATCAAGTGAAATATATAATTAAGCACGCAAAATCGCTTTTCTGCTGGCAATTTTACCAAATATCTGCTAAAATAGCCATGCTATAAAACTCGAGAGATCGTTAGCTCGAGATCTGGAAAGCTCGATAAATACAAATCATGCAAAATAAACCGAAAAATAATGACGTGAAGCCGGGACAGACACCTACGAAGGCTAAATTGAATATAAAGACTGTTTTTGTGGTGCTTTTTGCTTCATTTTTTTTCTTATCTCTCCTTCTTTCAATGAAGGATGTTAATAAAACGTATCCGGAAAAGCCGCTTACACAGATTGTTCAAGATATCAAGAAAAACAAGGTAAAAAGCATAGAAATTGAAGGAAATAAAGTAACTACTTTTTATAAAAATGGGGATGGGGTTACTTCAAATAAAGAACCCGAGGGGGGATTTATTTCACTGCTACAACAATCTGATATTGATACTTCAAAACTCGATATTACGGTGAAAAGTATCGATAGCAACTCGCTCATCGTCACCTTCTTATCAAATCTTATTCCCACGATTTTGATGATCGCCTTCTTCATCTTTTTATTTAAACAAGCACGTGGCGCACAAGATTCAGTTTTTTCATTCGGGCAAGCAAAAAGTAAAAAATATGTCAAAGAAATATCACGAATTACATTTGAAGATGTTGCTGGCGTCAATGAGGCCAAAAAAGAGCTTGAAGAAATAGTTGATTTCCTAAAACATCCTAAAAAATATCAGAAGCTTGGAGCACGATCTCCAAAAGGAGTACTTCTTTTTGGACCTGCAGGAACAGGTAAAACGCTTCTTGCAAAAGCTGTTGCAGGTGAAAGTAATGTTCCTTTTTTCTCGATTGCTGGATCTGAATTTATGGAGATGCTTGTGGGAATCGGAGCCGCACGCGTTAGAGATTTATTTGCTACTGCCAAAAAAGCAAGTCCCTCAATTATTTTTATCGATGAAGTCGATGCGATTGGTCGCACTCGTTCAGGAGGGGCAATGCCCGCACACGATGAACGAGAACAGACGCTTAACCAAATACTTGTAGAAATGGACGGCTTTACTCCAAATGATCAAGTTATTGTCATAGCTGCCACAAATCGAGGAGATTTACTTGACCCTGCTCTTCTTCGTCCCGGACGATTTGATAGACGAATTGTACTCGATTATCCCGATGTTGAAGGACGGCTTGCAATTCTCAAAATCCATGCAAAGGGAAAGCCGTTTGTAAAAGATGTCTCATGGGAAAAAATTGCAAAGCGAACGGTCGGATATTCGGGAGCTGACCTTGAAAATATGTTAAATGAAGCGGCGATTGCAGCCGCGCGAGACAATAAGACGACAATATCTATGGCCCAGCTTGAAGAGGCCGCAACTAAAGTAAAGCTTGGACCTGAAAAGAAACGATTGCAAACTGACGCCGATAAAAACATCACCGCATATCATGAAGCAGGTCATGGTATTGTCACTCATTTTCAACCAAATATGGACCCCGTTCACCGAATCTCAATAATTTCTAGAGGAATGTCTTTAGGATTCACGCTCATCCCGCCTCGTGCCGATCGGCTTCACGAAACAAAAACTCATCTCGTGCAAATGATTACCTCTATGATGGGAGGACGTGCGGCTGAAGAAACGGTATTTGGAGAAACCACAACGGGGGCCGCAAATGATTTTGACCAGGCAACACGAATCGCTCGGGCTATGGTTGTGGAATATGGAATGTCGCCCTTGGGACCCATTAATTTTGGACCCACATTTGACGTTACTGAATGGGGACGTCAATCATGGGAACAAAATACCATCTCTCAAAACCTCCTTTCACAAATTGATGAACAGGTAAAAGTGATCGTAATGGATGGTTATGCAAAAGCTGTGGCCATAATTAAGAAAAATCGCAAAAGCCTTGACAAGGTAGCACTTGAACTGGTAAAAAAAGAGAGTCTTGATGACGAAGAATTCTTGAAGCTTGTTACAAAATGACCAAAACGCTACTACTTGTTGATGGAAACGCACTCGTGCACCGTGCCTATCACGCACTTCCGAGCTTCAAAACACATGAAGGTACACTTACAAACGCAGTGTATGGGTTTGCTTCAATGCTTTTGAAAACGATTGATGATTTTAACCCTACCCACA
>MFZQ01000008.1:12639-13247 GCA_001789445.1 Candidatus Roizmanbacteria bacterium RIFCSPHIGHO2_02_FULL_40_13b
CTGCTCAATTTCCGTATGTAAAAGAGTTTTTGGAAAGTGCACAAATAACGCATCTTGAAAAACCGGGGTTTGAGGCTGATGACGTTATTGGAACAGTTTCAAAAATTGCTCGAGATACTGATTTTAAAGTATTTATCTTAACAGGAGATAAGGATCTCATCCAGCTCGTTGACGACAAGATTTTTGTCATTACACCAATTAAAGGACTATCAGAAGTAAAACTTTACAATGAAGAGTCTGCTCTCGAGAAATTTGGGATTCCTTCCGACAAAATCCCTGATTTAAAAGGACTCATGGGTGATCAATCAGATAATTACAAGGGCGTGCCCGGAATTGGACCCAAAACTGCTGTAAACCTCCTTACCCAGTTCGGGTCAGTGGAGAACATGTATGTACATCTCTCTGAAGTTATTTCTCCAAAGACAAAAGAGTTACTTGAAAAAAATAAAGAAAGCGCACTGTTATCAAAAAAACTTGCAACAATAATTCGAGATTTGTCGCTTGATATCGATGTTGAAAAATGTATTCGTAAAACCTATAATCAGAGTCTAAAGGACTTTTTTACAAAGTTGGAATTTAATTCACTTTCGAAGCGATATTTTGCAAAA
>MFZQ01000009.1:0-7455 GCA_001789445.1 Candidatus Roizmanbacteria bacterium RIFCSPHIGHO2_02_FULL_40_13b
CAAAGTTTCTGGCGCACGGTTTACATATCTTAAAAATGAAGCAGTACTTCTCGAATTCGCACTCATTCAATTAGCGTTGACGGAGCTTACCAAAGAAGGATTCATTCCGGTCATTCCTCCCACACTTATAAAAAAGGAGATTACAGAAAAACTTGGGTATTGGCATGCTGGAGGAAATGAAGATTACTATTGGGTCAAGGAACCTGAAGAAGAAAGCAAGGGACTATATCTTATTGGAACTGCCGAGCACTCAATAGTTCCCCTTCACCAAGACGAAATACTCGATGTAAAGGAACTCCCGAAACGATATATCGCATTCTCAAGCTGTTTCAGACGAGAAGCGGGAACATATGGGAAAGATACGCGGGGGATTCTGCGACTTCATCAATTTGATAAACTCGAGATGGTTTCTTTTACGACTCCAGAAAAAGGGGACGGCGAGCACGAATTTCTATTGTCACTTGAAGAGAGACTATTCCAATTGCTGGAAGTCCCCTACCAAGTGGTAAAAATGTGCACGGGCGACCTCGGTTTTCCAGCAGCACGAAAGTACGATATTAGCGCGTGGATTCCTTCACAAAAAAAGTATCGCGAGGTTACCTCGACTTCAACCACAACCGACTTTCAATCTCGTCGACTGAACATTAAGTATAGAGATGGAGAAAGCACACAGTACGTGCATATTCTTAATGGAACAGCGTTTGCAATAGGACGAACACTTATTGCAATAATAGAGAACAATCAACAAAAAGACGGCTCAATAAAAATTCCCGATGTTCTGGTAAAATATACAGGGTTCGAATTCATAAAATAGATTCCCGCCTTCGCGGGAATGACAACTAGATAAATCTATGTTTGACAAAATAAAAAGTCTTTTTGACTATAACAAAAAAGAAGTTGATCGACTTGCCGCTCGTGTTGCAGAAATAAATGCGCTCGGGTCAAAAGCTAAAGTGCTCAAGGACGCTGATTTTCCAAAAGAGACCGACCGGCTCAAAAAAGAAATTCAGGATGGCAAAAAGACACTTGAAGAGGTGCTTCCCTGGGCATATGCGATGGTTCGGGAAGCGGCAAACCGCGTTTTAAAGACACCTCATTATGACGAACAGCTCATGGCTGGAATTGCGCTTCATGAGGGCACGGTTGCGGAGCAAAAAACGGGAGAAGGAAAAACGCTTTCGGCAACTTCCCCACTCTATTTGAACGCACTCACGGGGCGCGGAGTACACCTTGTCACGGTAAATGACTATTTGGCTCGTCGAGACGCCGGGTGGATGGGACAAATTTTTGACTTTTTAGGACTTACTGTTGGGGCTATGATTTCTGAACGGTCATTTATTTTTGACAAAAAGTTCACCGATGAAACAGCAACAGATGATCGAATTGCTCACCTTCGAGAAGTAAGTAGAAAAGAAGCGTATGAGGCTGATGTGACATACGGAATAAATTCAGAGTTTGGTTTCGATTATCTTCGCGATAATATGGCCCAATCAGCCGAGTATTTAGTTCAGCGTGGATTTCATTATGCAATTATTGATGAGGTCGACTCGGTTCTCATCGACGAAGCTCGAACTCCTCATATCATCTCTGCTCCCTATGACAAAGACGTATCTCGATATTACGAATATGCCCAAATTGTTGATAAGCTTCAACCTTCAGACTTTGTCATTGATGAAAAACAAAAAAGTGCTCGACTTACTGAAGAGGGAATTGCCACCATTGAACGAATTCTCAAAGTCGATAACGTGTATGAAAAAGATTTTGATACGGTATTTCACGTTGAAGCGGCACTGAAAGCGCGAACCCTTTTCACCAAAGATAAAGATTATATTGTCAAGGATGAAGAAGTTATCATTGTTGATGAATTTACCGGTCGTCTCTTGAATGGTCGACGATTTTCAGAAGGCTTGCACCAGGCGATTGAAGCAAAAGAGAATGTGCCTATCAAACAAGAATCCAGAACGCTTGCGACCGTTTCACTCCAAAATTATTTCCGTATGTATGAAAAACTGGCTGGGATGACGGGAACTGCGGCAACGGAGGCGGAGGAGTTTGCAAAGATATATAAACTCAATGTAATTGTGTTCCCAACACATCGGGATAATAATAGGAAAGATCAATCAGACCTTATCTTTAAAACAGAAAATGGAAAATTGAGTGCCGTTGTTGAAGAAATTGCCGCCCAGCACAAACTTGGTCGGCCAGTACTCGTTGGTACCACATCCATTGCAAAAAATGAACATCTGTCAAGCCTTCTTAAGAAAAAAGGCGTTCCGCATGAACTTTTAAATGCAAAAAATCATGAACGCGAAGCACACATTATTTCCAAAGCAGGTGAGATTGGGGCAGTCACTGTAGCCACGAATATGGCTGGTCGGGGAGTTGATATAGTTCTTGGCGGAGAAGAAAGTAAAACGAAAGATTGGCAGAAAAAGCATGACGAAATAGTTGCCCTCGGTGGACTCTACGTACTTGGCACGGAACGGCATGAATCACGACGAATCGATAATCAGCTACGAGGAAGGTCGGGGCGTCAGGGAGATCCGGGAGAAACTCGATTTTTTGTCTCGCTTGAAGATGACTTGATGCGTATTTTCGGTGGGGAACAAGTGGGAAAACTCATGAGCTTCTTTAATATCCCTGAAGATCAACCGCTTGAACATAGTATGGTAACACGGGCAATTGAACAGTCACAAGTAAAGGTTGAAGGATTTAATTTTGATATTCGAAAACATTTGGTCGATTATGATGATGTTTTAAATAAACAGCGAGAAGTAATTTATAAACTTCGAAATCAAATCCTTCGATCGGCAGAAAAAGAAGTTGATGATATTGTATGGAATGCGTTTGAGGAAGAAGTACAGTCCCTGGTAAATATGTATATCTTCTTGGATACGAATCCAGATTTTGAAAAGCTTGCGGAAGAATTTAGTGTGCTTTCAACACTCGATAAGAAAAAAATACAGTCAAAAATTGAAACAATTGATAAAAATGAAATTGCTGATTTTCTTCTTGATGAACTTGAAAAATATTATGATAAACGAGCAAAAGAAGTGGGGGCAGATTTATGGTTACAAGTTTTGCGCGCGGTTTACTTATCAACCATCGATCAATACTGGACGGAGCATTTGACAGCAATAGACGATTTGCGAGATGGAATCGGTTTCCGCGGGTATGCCCAGCTTGACCCCTTGGTCGAGTATAAGAATGAAGCATACACCATGTTTGAAAAGCTTTTGGGAGATATTAATTATGAAGTGACGCGGCGTCTCCTTCGAGTTGAGATTGGTCAGGAAGCTCCACAAGTTGCGCAAGTAAATACAGACGACCTTCAGCTTTCAACGCCAGAAATTCCTGAACAATTTGTTGCACCAAAACAAGCTGAAACTCCGCAAGTCCATGAACATCATAATCACGACCACGAGCATGATCATAATCATGATCACGACCACAGTCACGAGGGTCATGTTCACACAGTAGCTCCTTCAAAAGGCGCCCAACTCAAACTCGGTCGAAATGACCCCTGTTGGTGTGGAAGCGGGAAGAAATACAAGCGATGTCATTACCCGAATTGATGAATCATGAAGCTAGCTGATTTCAAAAAAACATTTACCACCCCTCTTCGTCAAACGACGCTTTCTGTATTTATCAAAGACGACAATGTGCTTTTAGCCTTTAAAAAACGTGGATTTGGCTCGAATTTGTGGAACTGTCCTGGAGGTAAACCTGACGCTGGTGAAACACTTGAGCATACAGCTATTCGAGAAACTGCAGAAGAAATCGGGTGTACTCCGTCCTCATTAACAAAAGTTGCGATCTTTGACTTTTACTTTCCACTACTTCCCAAAGAAAAAGATTTTAATCAACAAGTTGTCGTATTTAAGATTAACAAATGGAAAGGTGAGCCGGTTGAAACGGAGGAGATGCGGCCAGAATGGTTTGCATTTGACAAAATTCCCTATGATCAGATGTGGCCAGATGACATTTTGTGGCTCCCAAAAATTTTAGCCGGAAAACTCCTTCGAGCCGAATTTGCATTTGGGGAAAACAATGAGATAATGGAGTACAATCTTCAAGAAGTCTCCTCATTTTAACTACTTACACTCGTATACGATTTGAGCGCATGTTTCCAAAAAAGTCTTGAGAATAAAAGAAATAACAGTGAGAAAATAATAAGCCAGGCGATATCTGGAATTGACATTCGACCTATCAGCGTTTTAACTGGTGTTGTAAGAATAAATAGTATTGGCGCAAGGAAGAAAACAGTAAATTCTCCAAATCCACCCATTAAGTCAGACGGGTAACGTAGAATTCCCGCAAACGTATACAGTAGCTCAATTAAATTTGAGAGACGTGGAAACCAAATGATAATTGTTGAAACACTAAACCATAGTGCATATGCAGAAAACATTGAAAAAATAATTAAAAAAGAAAATAACATAATTGACCAAAGCGTTATTGTGATGTGATATGTATGAATTACATAAATCATAAATACACTTCCCATAACAATACGCCCCACATCAACATAATTAACTTTCAATACACTCATTAAAAACTGTGAATCTAAAGGTTTGAGTAATAATCCATCTAATTTACCTTGTAAAATTGTGTGCGAAAATTGACTGAAGTTCTTGATAAAAATCATTCGGAATGTACCCCACATGATACTAAAAGTAGCTGTTAGTATGAATAGTTCTGAACGACTCCATCCATATACCGAATTTACTCGAGATGTTAGGATGAATATCGAAATAAAATGAAATACTCCCCAAATTGTTGTTCCAAAAAAACTTCCAAAAAATCCAGCCCGATATGCCATTAAATCTGACAAGTTTATCGAAAGAAGAAGTTTATAAATTCTTAAATATCTTTTCATATGTTATTGACCAACTCCACTAAATTTTTTCAATCCAAAAAACCACAAAATTTTATACAAACAAATAAAAAGGATTATCCATATTCCTTGCATACAGAGTACCCACAGTTGTGTTTCTGAAGAAAGTTTTCCTTGGATTGACGTTATTGGAAAATAGGCAGTGTATGCAAACGGAGATATGTATGCAATATTGATAATCCAGTTGGGAAGTAAGATAATCGGTAAAATGGTACCTCCCAAGACAAGTCGTACAACTTCAAGCGTATCAAAAATCCCTCCCACTTCAACGATCCAAAAAGCAATAAGTGCCACACTTGCTTGCATTAAAAAACTTAGTAGTAATGCTCCAATTAGAATGAGAAGAGTCCAAATAGTGACTGGTGGAATATGGGTAATCGGAATCAATGATGTAAGGATAATAAAACCAATAACTGCAAATATTCCTTGTAAAAGTCGATACGGGATTTCTTCAAAAAAACAAAGCCAAAAATATGAAAAGGGGCGAGTCAGATATCGAACGAGCCCTCCCCCACGAATATCCATTGTACCAATTTTATCTTCAACATGCGAAATTAATATGCTGGAAGTTACGATGAGGAGAAGGTAATAGGTGTTAATATCGGTTCTAGTCCATCCGTTCATCATTCCGGATTTTCCTAAAGCACCATTCCAAAATAGAATTAATAGAAGAGGGTTTACAAGTGACATGAGAAACCAAATAAGCGCTCTCATTCTTTCTTGGAGCGCATCTTCAAAGTGAAGAAGTAAGATATGTACAAACCGCATAACAATTAATAAGAACTTGAAAAAAACTTACGAACTACATCCTCAATACTCGGTTCTTCAACAGTAAATTCATCAATATCATATGTATCTAATATTTTGGCCGTAACATGGTTCGTATCTTCTCTAGATATTGCAATAACAGCACGCCCCGCTGAATACTCTTTCACTGTTCCGTACTTGGAAAGTTCATCTTTAGGAATCTCTTTATTAACAGTAATCGTTAAAATTTTATTTTTTGAGTATTTTCGTACGAGTGGTGCAAGTTCCCCATCGTACATAATTTTTCCATGATCAATGATAATGACTCGTTTGCAGAGTTTTTTAACATCCTCCATGTAATGACTTGTAAGAAGTATTGTGGCTTCAAATTTTGTGTTGTATTCCTTGATAAACTCACGCAGATTTTCTTGCATAACAACATCAAGTCCAATTGTTGGCTCGTCTAAAAATAAAATTTCTGGTGAGTGTATAAGTTGCCCCACAAGCTCGCATTTCATGCGTTGACCGAGTGAAAGTTTTCGAACTTGAATGTTGAGGACATCTTTAATATCGAGTAATTCGGTCAATTCATCGATAATTTTTTTAAATTTAGTATCTTCAACTTCATAGATTTCTTTATTTAATAAGAATGACTCCATGGGTGGCAAGTCCCACCACAGCTGATTTTTTTGACCCATAACAAGTGAAATCTTTTTCAAGAATTCATTTTTTCGATCAAATGGTTTGAAGTCGGCAACATGTACGGATCCGGAAGTTGGGTAAATGAGTCCAGAAAGACACTTTAAAGTTGTCGTTTTCCCCGCGCCGTTTGGGCCGATAAAACCAACGAGTTCTCCTTTCTTAATTTCAAAAGAAATGTCATTGACGGCGAGTGTTTTTTGGTATTCTCGTTTAAACAGTGATTTGATAGATCCAGAAAGCCCCGGCTGTTTTTTATATGAAGAAAATGATTTAGTAAGGTTTTTGACAGAAATTAATGACATCCATCCATTTTAGCACAAATCTCCCCCGTCATTTATGAACCGAAGGTTCATAGGCTGTCATTCTGGAGCGAGTCTTATGCGAGCGATAGAATCCCAAGAGATCCTATCCCTGCGGCCTTTGGCCTCCGGTCCAGGATGACAAGGTTCAGGATGACATGTTTATTTCCATCTTCTCAATCTCAATAAGTCTATTATATTTCGCCAATCGTTCGCTTCGGCTCATGGAGCCGGCTTTTAGGTAATCTGCCCCGCATGCATATGCAAGATCTGCGATGAATGAGTCTTCGGTTTCACCAGAACGGTGAGAGATTGCAACTTTCATACCGGCGCTTTTTGCAAGCTTTATAGCGTCTACTGTTTCTTTGAGTGTTCCAATTTGGTTTGGTTTTATCAGAACTGCGTTTGTCGCTCGAGCATCGATTCCTTTTTGAATCCGCACAGGATCTGTTGTGTACAAATCATCACCAACAATTAAGCTTGACGTACCGAGTTCTTGTGTAAATTTTGAGAACGCACTCCAGTCCTCCTCTGCAAACGGATCCTCGAACGAGTATATACCATATTTACTTTGCAATTCTTGGTAATATGCAGAAAGTTCATCAGAAGTCATATTCTTATTTTGTTTCTTAAAAACATACACACCATTTTTAAAAAGTTCGCTTGCGGCAACATCAACTCCATATTTGATATCTTGTTCATGATTGGAAGTTTTTACAGCTTCCTGAATCTTTTCAAACACCTCTTCATTCGAAGTAAGTTCGGGCGAATATCCACCCTCATCACCTTTCAGTGTTGAGAGTCCACTCT
>MFZQ01000009.1:7463-7621 GCA_001789445.1 Candidatus Roizmanbacteria bacterium RIFCSPHIGHO2_02_FULL_40_13b
AGTTCTCCAAGCATGTGAAAAACTTCGTCCGCAGTCTCAACTGCGCTACTTGGAGAGTCACTTTGAGGAATAATCATAAATTCTTGAATGTCAAAATTCCAGTTTGCGTGTGCTCCTCCATTAACGATATTCACCATCAGTTTTGGGAAGTGTGCCTT
>MFZQ01000010.1:0-43045 GCA_001789445.1 Candidatus Roizmanbacteria bacterium RIFCSPHIGHO2_02_FULL_40_13b
CAACAGGATTGTATATTTTTGATAAACGATGTTTTGAAATTATTGAAACCATTAAACCGTCATCTCGGGGCGAACTTGAGGTTGTGGATATTCAAAACTTTTACGCTAATGAGGGGTCGCTCGTTTGGCATGAAATCGATGGATTTTGGCAAGATGCAGGCACATTTGACACACTTCTTTCGGCAAATCTGTACTGGGCCCGCAAAGCTGGTGTGAAAATATGAAAAAACCTCTTTTTACTTCACTTTTGTTTGTTTTCTCCGTGCTATTTTTCACACTAAATATGTCTGTACTTGCACAATCTAATTCAAATACACCCCATTTCGATTTCGATCCCAATATCGTGAAAAACATTGTGTGTGCAATATTTAATTGCAATAGTGGAGGGATAACACCTACTCCAAACCCAAATCCAACAAATGCACCGTATCCAACCGCACAGCCATTCCCCACAACAAATCCTGCAATAACACCTCCTGCAGGCACCTGTATGCCACCAGGCGGTCCCTATTCGTGCGGAACCCGCAATCATCCAATAAATGGATGTGGTCACTGTGGCATTGGGTATCCACGAGCATCTTATTGTAAAGCTGACGATACTGCACGAAATGCCGGAGGAAATGCAGAGGCAATAGATATCACACATAAACCACTTGCCAGTGTGCCCTTACCGTTTATAAAAGGTCATAGCGTTATTTGGCACCACGATTTAGATACATTCTTTAGTGATAATTCTGACCCCTATGCATCATATCAAGAATATTCGGGAACTGACACTGTTACCAGAAAAAAGTATATTATTAGATATTTGCATACACAACACAGATCAGGAATTCCATTAGGTACAAATGCAAATTCAGGAGTTGAAGGAGTAAAGGTTTGTCTACAATGGGTTCGCAATGGTGCAGTTACACAAGGAAACCATATTCATATACAAATCTATGATGGACAAATCAAAAAATGGGTTGAAGCAACGGACTATTATTGTAACTAATGTCATCCCGAATTTATTTCGGGATCTAAATATATGATTGATCGAAATAAACTAATTATCGGAGGTATCGGAGTCGCAATTCTTTTCTTTATCTTCTTTTTCGTTCTCATGTCTGCATTTTTTCCAGGAAAGAAGACTGATAATACAAACGTTGAGCCTACACAACCAGTTAATGTGATAGCACCAACATCCTCAAATATTAATGAACCAACTTCGTCAGTTTCCACAGAAATTGTACCCACAGAACTCCCTGCTAAAGACGGCGTACAACTTATCACAATTAATCCACCAGATGGAGCACGGGAAGTAGATACTATTGAACAAATTTTCATGACATTTTCAAGTCCAATGAATGAAGGTCGTTTTTACTTTTCAGTCAACCCAAAAACTCCAACATTTATTCATACCGAAGGAAATAAAGTGATTATCACTCCAGAAAATACATGGAAAGTTGGTAAAAATATCATTTCAGTATTTGGTATCTCTGAATCAAATTCTGGCACTCGGCTTTCAACACCGTTTGAATATAGTTTTGAAGTCGTTCCCTTACCAACTCCAGAATCTGGCATAGAATAATGACGATTGACACCCTCCTACTAATTACTCTACAATGAAATTAGTTACACCGTCATCCCGAGCGCAGCGAGGGATCCTATAAAGGTGTCATTCCCACGAAGGTGGGAATCTATACAGATAGATCCCCTGCCGGCCGGCAGGCAGGCCGATCAGGTCGGGGATGACAACAGAAGGGAGATCCTGAAACAAGTTCAGGATGACAGGAAATTATTTACCTTATGTGGATCTATCTTAAAGCAATTTTTGGCTCTTTATACCCAAAATTCGTCAAAATTACGGTTGTTTCCGCAGTGCTTTTCATTGTCATCATGGCTTTTATTCGGCTTGGATTTACACCTAATAAGTCTACTCCAACAACAACAGAAATCATGGAAACGAAGCGTGAAATGCTTTATACCGTGTTTGATCGACCCGAGTACAAAACTAAACAGGGAAAACAGTTTGCCAAAGTACAAAAAGGAGTCTATTGTGGGTTATTTGGAGAATTTTGTAATGATGATCCAAAAAACATACGTAATGATTTTTCGAAGAGTTTATTTGGATATATTGGGAATATTATGATCATTCCTTTGGCCAACCCCCCTGCTTCAGGAATCGCATATATACAAGAGTCTATACAAGAAGCAGGATTTACGCCAAAAGCAATAGCTGCAGAAGGAATAGGATTTGCCAGTATAAGACCCTTCTTGGCTATCTGGAAAGCATTCCGCAATATGGCCTATCTAATTCTCGTTATTGCCATAATCGTTATCGGGTTTATGATCATGTTTCAATTTAAGATTGATCCGCACAGTATTATTTCAATTGAAAATGCGCTTCCCCGCATTGTCGCCACACTCCTTGTTATCACATTTTCTTATGCCATAGCCGGACTTCTCATCGATGCAACATATTTAATAATATTATTTGTTTTTCAGATATTTTCGTCAACAGGACTTGCAATATTTCGAAATAGTGACTTACAAAGTACATATCTAACAGGAAACATATTATCACTTGTTGGTTCCGGTGATAATGTGGTTGGCACCAACATTGGTTTTACCGGTATATATTTGAATGCATTGATAAATATATTTAGCTTAATACCTTTTTGGTTAAAAAACGTGCTCATTTATGTAATGACTGTTATTACAATACTTTTAAGTACTCGGTTTGGAATTGGATTAATCCCTTTAATTACGAGCTTAATGGGAAATACGGCAGTTGCAGGAGAAGTACAATTAGTAATTGGAGGGTCTATAGAAGCAAAAATTGGTAATATACTAGGAAGTGTATTTTCCATGGGTCTAGGATTATTACTAGGCATCATTGTAGTTTTTCTTGGTTTAATTTTATTCGCAATAGTTGGTATATTATTTCTCTATTTCAGAATTGTTTTTTTACTCATCGGCGCATATGTTCAAATTATTATCCGAATAATGTTTGCCCCAATTTTGCTCATGCGTGAAATAATTCCCGGGCAAAAAAGTTTTGCTTACTGGTTAAAAGTAATTTTCGGACATCTGATGGTTTTCCCAACGGTAATCGCACTTTTACTGGTTGTTCAATTAATCCAGAATGTAGGTTTTGATCCAAGATGTACGGGATTTAGTTCTTATCTTCCAGGTTATTGCAAGACTCATTTTTCATTACCATTACTGTACGGATTTAATACTAGTGCTTTAGCAATGATTATTAGCGGCGCATTTCTTTTTGCAATTCCCGATCTGACTCGTAAAGTCGTGAAGTCGATTGCCGGAGAATCATCTATTCCAGTAGGTCCAGGCATATTGTTCGGAGGTGCAGCCGCACTTACTGGCACAGCAATTGGAAGCATATCTCAATTAGATTCACTTAATCGGGCTATAACAGGTAAAAGTGGACTTGGTGGCGGGTTTGGCAATATAGGAAGAATATTAACTGGTAAAGCTAAAAGTACTCCTAAAGCTTCAACTGATGGAGACGGAGGAGAAGATGGTTGACATGGCGGAGAAGGTCATTAATAGAATCCTTCAGTATCTTATTTGAACCCTGGTAATCCCAATATATTTACTCCAATTATTTGAAGTATCAGAACGGAAAATAAGATTAGTAGTAGACCGAATAAACACGATTTGATTTGCTCACGAGCTTTTTGGATTGTTTCTGGGTTTCCTTGTGAAGTCTGTATGGTTATTGAAGCGTAAATTATACAACCCAATGCAATTATTCCACCAAACCCTACTCCAGTACGTAGTAAAAATTCAGAAATGAAAGTGGAAAAATCTGTTTTAATACACGCAAGTCCTGTCAAAATCCCCCCAGAATCTGCACACTTAATACAGTCATCTTTCTCAGGACTTTTTTCATCATATTGATTACAAATTTCATTTAATTTTTTTATGTTAGCTCCCGTCTGGGGGTTTTTTGAACTACATACACACATATTTTTTACTATTCGACCGGTTTTAGGATCTTCTCTGTCTTCATATATTGGAAAACTACCAATGCACTGGGGAATAAGCTTAGCACTATATCCATCAATTGTTCCGTCAACAGCACCTATTATGCCATTTCCTACGGAGTTAAATATTCGACCTAATATTGGAATATCAGCTATCTTGTCTTCTATTGGTTGCACTTTTTCTCGAAAAGTTGGGGGTCTACAACATTGATCAATACCTTTAAAATCAGCGATTCCACATGAATGTTTCAAAACTTCAGGGAGTTCGATTGTGGGAGTTGGAGTTACTGCATAAACAGAAATATTTACACTTAGAAGATAAAATAATGTAGCAATTGCGAAAATAATACGTAGTCTCATATTTTGATTATATACCCCACAGTATTCAAATAGTAAGGGTATAAAGTTATGTCACCTTTATATCCTCTGACCCTTTTTTAGCCGAAATCACCCCAAGCGCAATCAGGGCAAGAATGAATGCAGGTAAATAGTTATGTTTGAGTACTTCCCGCCAATCTGAATTACTCCATGATTTTAAGTCGCGATAGGTAAATGTATTGATATGATCTCGTACAAACATTTTTTTACCTTTTATCCCCCGACCAATTATTGGAATTCTCTGTAATACTCGTCGCGTCAAATTATTGTCTACTTCAGTATATTTAACCCCAAGTCCTTTGGGAGGATCACGCTTGAGTTTTCCATCTCGATACAAATACTCCGCCCATCCAGCTTCTGTATCTTTATTCCATGACCATATTGGCTCTCCAGGATCAATAAATCGGCCCGATACCGATTTTTGTTTAAAATTTGCCCAGTATCGTTGTGGTTGCAATTTCCACCATTTATTTGCATCATCATCATTCTTGAAAAACATATTAATGAGTTGTGCAGCGCGGAAATCTACCATATAGGCAATTTCGCTATTGAGTTGTTTTTGAATGGGTTGTTTCAAAGAACCAATCCATTTGGCAAGCGGTTCATAACCGGCTTGTGGGCCTTTATCTCGAGCCGCCTTTGCTCCTTCTTTCATCACATGATATAGCTCCGTTGTTCTTGTATGAAGTGTCTCTGCACAATCAGCCGCTTGTTCTGCGTCTCGTTTTACAATATCTGGCCCTGCCGCCGCAACATTAATAAATTTCATTGCTACCGAAGGTTGGGAGACTGAATGTCCAAACACATTTTCAGTTAATGCACTCGACCACCAAGCGGCGCGGCTCTTAACCTTACCTTCCGTAACTTTTTTCTCGACCGCCTCAAAACGCTTTTTGTCTTTTGTCTCAAGTCCTGCGAGCGCTTTGTTCCTGCGAATATCATCCATATCAGGCGGCTTAACGATCTGTTTTTTTATCGTGGCATAAACTTCAACAGTATCTTGGATAAGCTTTTTTCTCTCCGCCTCATCCATATCTTTATCTTTGGCAAATCGCGTTTCTAGTATATCTCTTATATATTTCTCATCAACCATTACTCCCTTCCCTCCCATTACAGAGCTTTTCAGAGAATCCAGATCACCATACAAATTTTTGTGAGGAGTGTCTTGGATTTTTTCCATTTGGGCGCTCGCATCAATGCGTAGTTTTTCCTGCACATAAATAAGATTTGCCAACGCTTTGTCTGCCCGTTCTTTTGCATCTTTTTCATGCCCACTTCCTCCTTCTTTTGCTAAAAAATCGCCTTGTACCTGTGAAAATAGCGTGACTCCATATTCGGTCATTCTCTGTTTTTCCATGGTGATAAAATGTGCGGGGAGTTGTTCGAATGTCATCACTGTTGAAACATGGTTTAATATTTTTATAAGTCTGTCTTGTCGTGAGCCGATATAGACGTCTTTTGTTAAGATTTCTCCGATATATTTTCTCAATGCTTCTTTTGTTTGAAGATCAGGGTCAAGAAGTTGTCTTCCCATGTCATTAACCGTTCCACCCCCATCGGAAAAATATCGGTCAAAAAAGAAATCACCCAGACTTTGGACCGCTTCAACAAATTCCGGTGGATTTGTTTTGCCCGGCATATCTCCCGTTTTGTTGATTATGTACTGTTGCATGAAGTTTTCAACAATAGGAATACCAATATTTTCAACCCGTTTCCAAGAATTAACAAACTTTAATCTATCTCCATCTGGCCCTTTGGGATCTATATCCAATTTATCTTCAGTATTTCCTTTAAATTCTGGCATGAGCCATGTATTGTATCCTTCCCGTACGCGCCAACCCGTATTTGTTCCCCACCCTCCTACTTTTGTAATATTTCCCAAATCAATAAATTGCTTTTGCCCGTCCAAAAATGAATCAGCAAACCCCATTCTGCCCATTGCAAATGAGTCGTTCCACCTAGCTCTTCCTATTTTGGTCCATTCTGTGCTGTCATATTTCACCTTAGTCATGTCGATTGTATATGGCAACCACACTGCTTCAGCCAAATGTTTATCTTTCGAGATCGTATTCGTCATCTTGGCCGTTTCAAACATGTCAAAATATCCTCGCATATATCCAGAACCGGTGAGAGTGGAGGAACCATCATATTTTAAGTTTGGATCGGCCCATGAAACCATCTCATGAAATCCAAAATCGAGGCCGAAATACATGGTTCTACCCATGTGAAACGCCCAGTTAATGGCCCATTCAGGAGTTTCTTCACCAAATTGTTCACGAAGTTCGTCTTTCACCCGCCGTTCGGCCGCTGGCATTGACTCCAAAAATCGCTCAAGCATTCGTGGATCTTTTTGCCAGCCATTTTCCAGGAAAAGTCGAGCGTAACTGGACTGAAACTTTTGCTTGGAAGCCTGTACAACATCGTTATACGGAAGTCTGAATGCGGTATCTATGCGATCTGCTGTGAAGTGTCCTTCGGCATACCCACCAATCTGTTTGAAAAATGATTCTGGTCCTTCGCGCCCTTCTTTTGGTCCAAGTGTGGTCAAAAGCTTGAAGTTATGGCCAAATTCTATTGTTCCTTGCCCTGTTTCAAGGACTTCTCGCAGATATTCCGCAAAGTCACTTATATCAGTTTCGCCGAGTTCTGTTGCGGCAAGCACAGCCTCTTCAAGCTGACCGCTTTGATCATTGAGTACCACCGACTTTCTCTTTTCAAGTCGCCTGAATTGTTTTTCTTTGAGACTTTTTCGAACGTCTGGTTCAAGTGACATATCCGCAGATTTAATCTTTGATTGTTCTTTAAGCCCATTAAGCATGGTCGAAAATACTTGTGCCGCGTTTTGTGGATTATCTTGAAAGTTTCCCGCATTTTGTGCTTGTTTCTCAAAGAATTCCCGTGGTTCTTCGTCTAGAATTGGGGAATAGATTGCCATGAGGGAGTTCATTACGAATTTTGTTGCTTCTTCAGACACCATTTCCCGCGCTTTATCTGCTGAAACTGCAACTTTTCCCTTTGCAACAGCCGCTTCATCTGGATTCATTAGTTTTCTAACTTCCTCTTGATAATGCCTAGCAAACTCTTCGGGGTCACGTATTGTATCAAACCACTCGAGGTCCTTCGTACTCATTCGGTCCTCAAGTCTGGTTTTCAGAGTTGCTATATCTTCTTCTGATCGAGACGGCCGCCTTTGTCTTTCTTCCTTCTCTCTTGGTCGTTCTGGCGGCGGAACATCTGCCTCTGCCATTTGGGTGAGTTTTTCTATGGCCTTTTCGGCTTCTTCAACATGCCATTTATCTTCTCTTCTTTGTCCAAGCTCAAGTCTTAATTTTGCATCCTTAACCTTGTTTATTAGCTTACTCGCGATTGCTTTACCTATTCGTTTATCAAGTCCAGTTCTATGTGCTACATATATTCCAATTTCAGCAATTGCAGCATCTATCCCCAAAGCTCCCTCTGCAACACGTCCTAAAATTGGAACAATATCCTTGTAATGATTGTCTATGAAGTCTTCAACATGTAGGGCCTCAATTGCTTCGCGTATTTTAGGAGGAAATTTTTTATCTACTTCCTCTATTGTTTCAGATTCGCCTCTCTCTGCCGCTTCCTCTTTAATTTTTTCAGTGATTTTTTGGATATTTTTTAGAACAGCCTTTGCGGCTTTTTTGTCTGGATCATCTTCGGGAACATCACGCCTTGCAAGCTTTGCGGCTGCTTGCTTTAGTAATTTCTTGAGCCACTCCCATAACTCAACCCCCTTTTTGTCTTTCGGAATAATTCCATTCTCTGGACTGGTTGTATCAGTTTCGACCATAGGCACAAGAATGGAACTGATAAGCAAAAAGGAGAGGGATGCGCGCCAGAGGCACTCGTTTTGAAGATATCCAATGCTGAGGATTACGTTTGATGTAATTCATCCTACAAACATTGTAATGTAATTGATTATAGCACACAAGCGCGGTGAATACTATAAGAAGAACTATTGTCATTCCCGCGAAGGCGGGAATCTATTTGAATAGATCCCCGATCAGGTCGGGGATGACAAGAAATGAGATTTCATATTCTTTTCATAATTGATTTATATAATCCCGCTTCAGTTATAAATTTATACTGTTATGAAAGGAAATTTTGTGTACGACAGGTTGGGCGAGTCGGTCATTGATGGCCGGCGCGCGGCCGGAATGACCCAAGAAGACTTATGTGGTCTGACTAGAATTGATCGAACATTCTTGGGTAAAATCGAGAATGGAAAAGCAAACCCCTCATTCAAAACAATGATGAAGATTTCTCGAGCGCTTAAGGTTAAGATGAGTGTGTTATTCCAAGGAATCTGAAAAAAGTGAGAAGTCATCAACCGGTCCATCTTTGGTCTTTTTTTCGATAATAAGCTTTCGTTCTCGTCCTTCCCCTTCTGAAGTGGAGGTAAGATCGGGATGATTTTTACTAATATATTCGTGAATTAATTTGCGCTCATATGCCGAAAATGACTGAAGTGACGCTTGTCGATTTTCTTCTTTCACTCGTGTAGCCACATTCTCTGCAATTCCTTCAACTCGTTCTTTTTGACGTTCTCGATAGTCACCAATATTGACTGCAATGTTGACTTTTTTTCCAAATTTCTTAAATAGAATTGCTTCAAGAACTGTTTGTAAAGATGAAAGTGTTGCACCGAACTTTCCAATAAGCAGTGAACTATCTTCGCTTTCTTCAATGGTAACTAAATATACATCTCCCTCTTCTTTGGTAATTGTCGGTTCCATTGAAAATCCCATTTTTCCCAAAAGCTCGAGCGTAAGCGTCTTGATTACTTCTTGTTCTTCCATATTATTTTTTTGGAATTTTTACAAGTAATGATTTAAGCGGATTGCCTTTGTATTGAATGATGCTAAATATTGAGAAAACGTTCCAATAAAGGGAGAGTCCAGCAGGGAGAACATAGGCAAAATATCCAATCATGAGTGGGAAAATATACAGCATTTGTCCAGACATCATCGACTGCATATCGGTTGATTTTTCACCTTCTTTTTTGGGTTTGGGAGGAGTTTGGGACATAGTCACCTTGACTTGATAATATTGTAAAATCGCAGTGATGACGGGAATAGCCAAGTAGTGCAATCCATACTTTGGAAAGTTAGATGGGGCAATACCAATATTGAATCCAAAAAACCACGGATCAATTGTTGCTATTTTCAAAAATGGAATATATACAATCTTATTGACTGCAACTGCTACTTTCGTAATTGGTTCACCCGCCAAAAAAATGTTAAGTGCCTGATATAGACCAATAAATACCGGAATTTGGACGAGCGCATAGAGACAACCTGCCGCTGGATTTACCCCCATTTCTTTATACAATTTCATTTGTTCTTCTTGAAGTTTTTTCTTATCGTCCTTGTGTTTTTCACCCAATATATCTAAATGTGGTTTCATTTCTTGCATTTTTTTTGCCATGTCAATTTGTTGACGTGAAGCAGGGTTGAGAAGAAGTCGAATTGCAACCGTGAGTGCAATTATCGAAAATCCAAATGATCCAGGTAATCCAATCGCGCTGAAAATGAAGTTGAAAAATAAGAGAACATTAATTGTTGGGACAATTAGAATTGCATTAAATAGGCCTGATGTAAGATCCATAATATTTTATAGTTTGGTAGCAACAGCTAAGCGTACTCGCCCTTTTAACCTTCGACGGGCCAGTACTTTTTGACCACCCTTGGTTTGCATTCGGCTCAAAAACCCATGCTTTCGCAATCTTTTTAATTTTTTTGGCTGGTATGTCCGTTTTGTCATAATTGTTCCTCCAGTATACTACGTTCTTCACCATTAAAAACGTTCCACAACGCTTCTGTAACAAATGGCATGAATGGATGAAGAAGAACGAGAGAGTCCAAATATACTTCTTCAAGTTTTTTCGTAAGAGTAATATTACCAGATTGAGCCTCAACTTTCAACTGTTCAATGTAAAAATCAGCATATCGGTGCCAAATAAATTCGTATAAACTATTGAGAGCGCTTGAAAATCTGTACGCCTCCATATCCTTCATTACTTGTTTTTTGAGAGTTTGGAATTCTTTTTCAAGATCCTCAATTGTCATTCTGGAGGGAACGGAGTGACCGATAGGATCTACTTGAGATTCTATCGCTTGCGCTCCAGAATGACGTGTCATCATTAAAAACCGTCCCATATTCCAAATTTTATTCGCAAAATTCCGCATTGAGCGAACTTTGTCTTCAGAAAAAGAGATGTCATTTCCCTCACCCGTCCCAAAAATAAGTGCTGCCCGAAGCGCATCTGCCCCATATTTTTCAATCATAATCATTGGATTAACCACATTTCCTCGACTTTTACTCATTTTTGCACCTTTACTGTCTCGAATCAAGCCATGTAAGAAAATCGTGTTAAAAGGAGTTTCGCCTGTCATGTAAATCCCAAGCATCATCATTCTACACACCCACCAGGGCAAAATATCATACCCTGTTTCCATGACAGACGTTGGATAAAAGTAATTAAAATAGTCTTCTCCGAGCGCTTTGAGTGTGGCTACCGGCCATTGTCCCGATGAAAACCATGTATCAAATGTATCTTCATCTTGAACTAGATTTGATTTTTTGCAGTGTATGCAAGAACTTGGTGCTTGACCATCTGTCACCGTCCACTCACTACAATCTTCACACTTCCATGCCGGAATCCGAATTCCCCACACAATTTGACGGGAAATATTCCAGTCATGAAAATTGGTGAGCCAATTAAGCGCATGTTTTTCAAACTTCTTAGGAACGATTACCGTCTCTTTCTTTTTAAGTGCTTCGAGGGCATTGTCTGCGAGCGGTTTCACCTTCACATACCATTGAGCAAGAGGAAGTGGCTCAAGCGTTTTGCCACACTTATAACATGTCTTCAAAACGAGTGTATGTTTCTTTGCTTCAAGCTTGAGATCTTCCTCCAAAAGAGCTCTAGCTGGGGCGACACGCATTCCATCATATTTCGTTCCTGTTCCATAGAGTTTTCCATCAAAACCGATCACCTGAATGCTTGGAAGATTGTGTTTTTTTCCAATCTCAAAATCATTAAAATCATGCGCTGGAGTGACTTTTACGGCGCCCGTTCCAAAGTCCATATCAACATATTCATCTGTAATGATTGGGATTTCTTTATTAATAACAGGAATTAATGCAATCTTACCGATTAGTGAGCTATATCGTTTATCTTTCGGATGAACCATAAGTGCAACATCTCCAAACATCGTTTCTGGACGAGTAGTGGCAACTGTAATACTTCCACCTCCTTTTATGGAGTATTCTAGATGAAATAAGCCTCTTTCGACTTCAACTTCTTTATCAAGTACTTCAAGGTCAGAAAAGGAGGTTCCATCAAATGTGCAATAATTTACGAGTCGTTTTGAACGATAGATAAGTCCATCGTCGTGTAACTTTTTGAAAGTTTTGTACACAGTTGAAACGATTTTTTCATCAAGGGTAAAGAGAGTTTTACTCCAATCAAGACTAAATCCAAGTGCGCGAAGTTGAGTTTCCATCGTCCCTCGATTTTTAATAACAAAATCCCAAATCATTTTGTAGAGTGTCTCACGATCGTAATCAAACCGACTTTTATCTTGTTTTTTTAGGTGTTTTTCAAATACAAATTGTGTTTCAAATCCAGCATGATCTGCCCCAGAAAGCCAAAATGTGGAGTATCCCCTGAGTTTTTTGAATCTAATCATAATATCTTCATACGTATACATGGCGTGTCCCAAGTGAAGATCAGCATTCGCGTTTGGAGGAGGGAGAATTATGGTAAAGGGCTTTTTTTTGGGATCTATTTTTGCTTCAAAATAGCCTTTTTTTTCCCAAAAATCATAAATCTTTTTTTCGTGGTCACTAGGAATAAATTTCGAGTCCATACTACGGGCAAATATATCAAAAAGTGGTTGATATTTCAATCTAAAAATACTAACCTGTTCATGGTATGAATTGGATTACTCAAACATTGTGGTGGTATGTGTGCCTCTTGGGACTTGGACTCGTGTCCATACCTTTTACAAAACGTGTTTTTGGAAAAAACTTTTTTGATTTTGGGTATTCATTTGCAAAAACGATCACGTTAATTTTTGTCACATACAGCGCCCTCACGCTGGGAGTCATGCGTATAGTTCCCTTCACACAAAGCGGTTTGCTTTTTATAGTTGGTGCCTTCGGGTTATTAAATATCTTGATTTTCCGACATAAAAAGAAGGAGAAAAAAAAAGGATCACCTCTAAATATGAACCAAATCGGTCTAATTGTGTTTGAAGAAGTCCTTTTTTTGGTTTGTTTATTTGTATGGGTTATCGTGCGGGGGCAGGAGCCATCTATTCATGGACTTGAAAAATTCATGGATTTTGGATTTATAAACTCAATCTTGCGAAGCACCTACTTCCCACCAAAAGATATGTGGCTTGCCGGGCACTCGATAAATTACTACTATTTTGGGCATTTAAGCGGGGCTGTACTTACTAAACTATCCAACATTCCTTCAAATTATACATACAACTTAATTCTTGCCTCAATTTTTGCGCTCGGTGTAACACAAACATTTAGTCTCTGTTTCAATGTGATACACCAAATTCATAAAAAAATAAAAATATCATTTATTGCTGGTGTTATTGGAGCATTTTTACTCAATTTCGCCGGGAATTTACACACAATATATGCATTTACAGCTGGATATCAGGGAGATAAAGCTCCTGAATTTTGGAAAATACTCACTAAATTTACTCCACAATCGTATTGGTACCCAAATGCGACCCGTTTTATCCCCTTTACAATCCATGAATTTCCAATTTATTCATACGTAGTGGCCGATCTTCACGGTCATGTGTTTGATATTCCATTCGTACTATTGACACTTGCTGTGCTTTATATTCTTATAATAAACGGAATTCCCAAAAGACCCATCTTCCACCATCCATTTTCTACCCTCTACCCTTACATCCCCACCCTCGCCCTCGCCTTTCTCTGCGCCGTTCATTACATGACAAATGCGTTTGACGGGCCTATATACATGCTCATTTCGATGGTTATTCTCTTATTCCTGTTAAAAGATCTTAAGAAGCTATTCGTGCATATTTTGGTCTTAGGAATTGGTTTTATTGCCTTCACTATTCCATTTGCAATAAATTTTGTGCCATTTGTATCTGGAATTGGCGTCAATTGTGCTCCAAAATTCCTTGTTCAATACGGAAAAATTGGTCCATTTTTGTTTGAAAAAGGCAACTGTCAAACATCACAAGTATGGATGCTTGCTGTATTATGGGGATTTTTTATCTTTAATTTTGCGTTTTTTGTACTGAAACTTTTACATGAAAGAAAAAATGAGGGTTCAGCACAAACCAAAACTGATTACTTCATAATGATTCTTTTTATGGTGAGTACAATCCTGCTTATTGTTCCTGAATTTTTCTATATAAAAGATATTTATCCTGCACACTTTAGAGCAAACACAATGTTCAAGCTTGGATATCAGGCATTCATGATGATGTCTGTAGCATCAACATACACATTTATTCGGTTAAAACAGGGAATACGAGTCAAAGATCCTATCTCAATAGTGTATCTTGTGCTATTTGCTCCTCTCTTTTTCCTAGTTGCAATTTACCCAACATTTGCAATTGGTTCGTATTACGGCACTTTGAAAAAGACTCCCCAGCTCAACGGATCGCTGTGGGTGAACGATAGCTATCCCAACTACGTTCGCATGATCGATTTCATGAACAAAAATGTTAGTGACCAGCCCACAATACTTGAGGCCCAAGGAGACTCGTATACCGACTTTAATGTAGTTTCAGCGTATACAGGGATACCTACTGTTGGAGGATGGTGGGTACATGAGTGGTTGTGGAGAGGAAGTGCGGAAGTGATTGGAAAACTTATCCCTGATATACAAAATATCTATGAAAGTGCCGACATGGACCTAACCAAGAACCTTATTAAGAAGTTCGATATCAAATACATTATCGTTGGACCAAATGAACACAAAAAATACACCAATTTAGACGATAAAAAAATACGAAGTTTAGGTAAAGTTGTATTCGAAACAAAATCGGGAATAGATGTTCAAACTAGTTATATTGTAAAGATACTTTAAGGCTCTGCTAGGCTCCATTTAAATGGTACTTGACAATTAAAATAAAGTCTGCTATTGTTATCTAATACTCCGAAGAAGCGGAGAGTTCCACGAAGAGCATTACTATACGTCGTGCCCCTTTTATACGAACGGTAGTGATGCTCTTTTTTATTTTCTGTAGTTATAGTCTAAATGAGATGACCGGTACATGAAGATTTCTCTTTTTTAAGCTTGCAAATTGGTCACGTGCAAATATTCCTGCTTCTTGAACACTGTATGCCTTCTTAAAAATACCTGCATCAAATTTAAACCGCACTTGTATTTTGCTTTTCACAATAGGTGCATTGTAAATCAACCTATATTCTTTGTCAAGTCCTATAGAAATTATCATTCATGCTATAAGGCATCCTGTAATATGAGAGGTTATGTATAGAGCTATACGAAAGCCCCTTTAATTCATTAATACCTTTGTGGATACTATGTGGACTGCAAAATTGTGAAGAAATTCGGATGTATTATGAGGTTTTCTGGAATAAATCTATGCGTTCTGTCTTTATCCCATCTACTTCCCAGGCAGTAAATTGGTCAATCTGGCTTTTTTTAGTCACACCGTATACAAATACTAGAAACCCGAATGTTTTGAGGTCTTTAACGAAATTTTTAGTGGCAAATCGTGAATAGATAGTAATGCCGTCTACTGCAACTTTTTGAAACTTCTTTCGTAGGATATATACGATGGCTCTTGAAAAAAATATAGATGTCAAAAGAAGTAATATCTTAACTACAAATCTTCTTGTAAAATCATACGTGTCTTTTGGATTGTGCGTGAGACTATATATTCCATTAGGATAGGCTTCTTCGATTAAAAATAGTGTTTCAAGACTAAAACAGTCAATATAGAGCTTATTCTGAAATTTATTTCGTTTTAAAAAATCAACAAGCGCAGTAGTGCAACTTTCATCCTTAATATCTATATTAATAATCTTTTGATACTTATTTGCCAGTTGCATTACTTCGTACAGAGTGGATATTCCCAAATGTTTTATTTCTGAATAGAGTAAGCTATCAATCCAAACTCGTTTTCCATTGATATATACCCCCCGATCATGATGAATTGCGATGACACCGTCTTTTGTAAGCCTAATATCTACCTCAACACCGTCAATATAGTCTTTGGAAAGCGATTGTTTGATCGTTTCACGTTTATTTTCAAAGACACCCGCTCCTCCCCCTCTGTGGGCTATAAATAATGTTTTATTCATACGATGATATTGTTAAATTGTTAAATTGTTTAAGCGAGAATTCCTATTATACGAACTATTTGGATACCTTATTCTTGTCATTCCCGCGAAGGCGGGAATCTATTTAATTTTCTCACTAATATCATCCCAATCAGGATTTTTCTCCTCTATGAGCCTAATTTTCCAGGCTCGGTTCCATTTCTTAAGTCTCTTTTCTCTGTAAATTGCATCTTCTGGTTTATCAAATATTTCAAAATAAACAAGATAGTGTACTCCATATTTTTTAGTGAATCCTTCGATCAAGCTTTGTTTATGTTGCCACGTTCTTTTTTGAATATTATCTGTCATTCCAATATACAAGATTCCATTCTTTTTACTTGCTAGGATATAAGTATAATAGTTTTTGCTCATATGGATTCCCGCCTTCGCGGGAATGACAAACATTATAGATCCCGTCTCTATTCGTGGACCTAAGGCCTCCGCGAACCGGCGGTTCCCCTTGGGCGCAAAATACGGTATCAAGCGAAAACATACTATGTTAGTTTATTCAGCCTCTTTTTGATGTTTTGAAAATGGCCGATCATTTCGTCCTCAAAGCTTTTTGGCTTTGATTGATTGTAGTAATCTCCCCCCATTTTATAATCAAATATCTTTTTCTCCACTCCACCAGTTCGTAGTGATTGAACTGTTGCGAGGCTATATTTACGAAGCAACGTTAATCTGCCTTCCCGTTTAAATCGACGAATTGACACTCGCATTGAAACTTGCTTTACTATTTTAGTTTGGACACCCATTTCTTTGGCTCTTCGTACAATCTCATGATCTTCAGCCATGAAAAGCTTCTCATTAAAACCTTCTAAATGATTGAAGAAGTTTCGTTCAAAAATCATTCCGAATCCAAGTGATAGGGGGAGATTTGTAATTTGGGACGCATCAACAACCCAATTGAGCATATTAAAAAATGCTTTATCTTGGAAAAACCGTTCAATTGAAAAATATTGGGGTAAACACAATAAATATTTATATATAAGTAAGTTTTTTTTGAGACGAGTAAGAAAAGATGGCAATATACGTATATCTGCATCAAAGAAAACGAGATATTCTCCTGTAGCCTGTTGTGCTCCTATATTACGTTGGTATGAAACGCTTCGCTTTTTTACAGAAATAAGTTTGAGTGGAATTTTGTCCTCGAAACTTCTCACAATCTGGGGAGTTTTATCTTCTGAATTACCATCAACAACTATGAGTTCGAAATCGCGCTCTTCTTGTTTCTCAATATCGCCCAAAAGCTTGGGCAACATTTTCTCTTCATTGAGGGTTGGGATAATGATGGTAAAAAATGGCGGTTTCATAATACAATGTTCAATCTGCGTATATTATAATACTTATGATGAAGATTGCAATTTTCTCCGATGCGTTTTATCCGCAAGTTAATGGTGTGGTCACTCATATTTTGAATATCGTACCACTTGTTGCAAAAAAAGCAGAGGTTCACTTATTTGTACCCAACTTCAACAAACCATATCCCGAAAAAATTGAGAATTGCTTTATACATTATGTACCAAGTTTACCGCTCCCCGTTTACCCAGATTTTCGCCTCACATCAATCTATTATCCAGGACTCATGGACAAAATTAAGAAAATCAATCCAGATATTATTCATGTTGAGGCACCAGCAACGCTGGGCTGGTGTGGAGTGATTATTGCCCAAAAATTGCATGTTCCGATTGTAGGAACATTTCATACCTATTTTACCGATCCAGGATTTTTGAGAATTATGAAGCTCGATATTGTAGGTCTTGATAAAGCGAAGTGGTTTATCAATGCACTCTGGAAATACTCAAATTGGTTTTACAACAAGGCAGTTGTGACGATTGCCCCGACAAAATTGGTCGCAAATGATCTCATTAAGCATAAAATTAAGTCAAAAGTAGAAGTAATAAGCGTAGGTATCGATACAAAACCATATCAGCAATTTAACAATTTAACAATTCAACAATTCAAAGAAAAATACATTCTAAGTTTGGGTCGGATTGCTCAAGGAAAATCGCTTGATATTTTGGTCAAAGCATTTGCGAAAGCGAGTAAGGATGTGCCTGATGTACGACTCAAAATAGCTGGTGACGGCCCTATGCTTGCGGAACTTAAGAATTTGGTAAAAGAGCTCGATATTGAGGAAAAAGTTGACTTTATTGGGTTTTTACAGAGAGATGAAAAAGTGGCACTGTTTAAGAATGCTACGTGCTTTATTTCAACAAGTATTAGTGAAACATTCGGACTTACTTTTTTGGAGGCCATGAGTTGTGGAACTCCGGTAATTGGAGCACGTGCCGGAGGAAGCTATGAAATTATCAAAGATTATGGAATTACGTGTGAGGCAGAAGATATTGATGCGTTCACAGAAGCGATCATACAAGTTTGTACGGATGAAAAACTGCATAGTGAGCTTTCAAAAAAGGCCCTTGAAGGGGTAAAACCGCATACTGTAGAAAAAACCGCCGAAAAATTGCTTGAACTTTACGCTTCAGTAAGTACTACTTCTTCTGCGCCACGTACATCTCCTCAACTTCCGTAAGAGAGGTTGCGTCAGTTGGCCGCTTGTCTTCTCTAATCGCCTCAAGACGCGGGAAACGAAGTGCATATCCAGGTACATCTACCTCAAAGCCTCCTCCACTTTTTGTACGTTTGAGCAAACGTCCCGCGGTGTGAATTGATGATCGAGTGAGTTCATCTGCGCGAATTTCAAGCACTATTTCTGGTTTTACCCACACGTCCGGATTCATCAGGTCATCACAGTCATAAAGCGCTGGTTTTGCGCTCGATTTGAGCACTTGAGATTTTTTGAACATAAGTCTCCATTCATCATCCGTCAGGCCTGTTCCAATCTTTGCAACAGTTACAAATTTATCTGTTTTTACATCATATACTCCCACAAGAATTGCGCCAATTCCAAACCCAGACCGTTTCCCCTTACCAAAATCGTAGCCCATGACTAAACAATCGATCGTGTCATCTATTTTTGAGCTATAACTCCGTTTATATTTTATCCAGTTAAATCCACGAGCTCCAGGCTGATATGGACCGTCGTCTCGCTTGATCATAATTCCTTCCAAGCCCTTTGAGATTGCGTCTTCAAACTCGATCTCAATTTGATGAGAATTTTCCATTTTTTGTAGCGGCGAAATGAGAATTGTATCAACTGCAACATCTCCTGATACTTTTATGGTGCTATTAAGTAATAATCGTCTCTCAATATGTGGTTTATGGATGAGATTTTGACCGTTTAAATAGAGAATATCGAACGCAAAAAGTCGAAGTGGAATCTCCACCACTTTTTCACTAATATTGTATTTTCTTTTTCGTTGAACTGTTTCTTGAAATGGTAAAAATCCACCCGTTTGAATGTCATATCCAATTGCTTCCCCTTCAAGAATAATCTCCTTGGCCGTAACTTCTTTTTCTATTCCAGCAACAATATCCGGATACATGTGTGTCACGTCATCAAGTCCACGTGAATAGAGTTTTGTATCGTGCTTATTATGATGAATTTGTAGACGAAATCCATCATATTTGGGTTCAATTATTCCTCGTTCCACTTTTTCCATGATTTTCTCAACCGAAGCCAAGCGTTCTGCCTTCATCATAATAATGGGAGTGAAAAGAACGGGACCTATCTTTGAAAGTCCTTCAATACCCTTTTCTTTTATTGTTTTTCCCAAGAGCCCGAGATCCGGGTTAACCTGATACACTTCCTCTATTTGTTTCCGAAGCGTTTTTCCTCCGGTGAGCATCCATGAAAAAGCATCAAGAATCGTCATATCAGAAAAGCCCAAACGAAGTGTATTGGTTGGAATTCGAGCGATAAATCGACACGAAAGTGCATCGAGGCTCTGTGCAAGCTCGATAATGATCGAGGCCTTGATATCTTGTGAACCAGTGCCCGTAACTTGAGTAAGTTTATAGAGTTTTTCAAAAACTTCTTCAATCGAAAGGTCGCTCTCCCCAATTACTGTTATACTTCCTCGAAGCTCCTCAATTGTTGTCCCTAAATCACCATTTTTCTGGTACACCTGGTCAAATTGTTTTTTATCAATTTGTAAGCCTGAAATAAATGCTTTTGTAAGAAGCTTTTCTGCCATACCAAAATCAGCTTTTTTATAGAGCGGAACAACGCTACCTTGCAATAAATAGAGTACTTTATCAATTTCCTGCGCGTTTGTCACAGTAAAAAGTTCCGCCAAAATCTCCGTCATTGTAAGCCGAGAAGGCGTTTTTTCTATCCGATCAAAAAATAAGGAAAGTTCGTGGAAAGTCATACTCGTTATTATACTAGAGAGATCGAGGGCTGGAGAGTTAGATAATCGAGCGTAGATACCTGTTTCGAGAACAACTGGGGTGCCAGTTTAAAGCGGGGGTCCCCACTTGTTCGAGAAATGGGTATCAAGCGAGATTATTATTTAAATAAAAACAAGTATGCCAGGGCGATGATGACGAGAAATACGATTCCGACAATGAAGATGAAAAATCCATCCTCTTGGTGGACCATTTTGTACAGTCCTTCGAACATGAAGGTGAGAGCAAAAAGCGAAGGTAGAACGAAGGCAATATAAATAAATTCAGGCGCTTTAGTGTCCATTCTAATTTCATTCTACACCATTACATACCGTGCCGCTTTTGTTTTCCCAATTTTCTTGATAATCCCTTTTTCTATGAGATCTTTAACATCACGAAGTACTGTATCTTCTGAAACATCATCAAATACAGAGTTAAATGATTGATTCTGCAAATATCCGATACTTTGAATGTACTCGATAATCTTCGTTTGTCGATCCGTCAGGAAGACTTGTTTTCCCCCCAATTTCTGTTTCAAATATGTATCTTTTGAAAGTCGAAGTACATTTAACTTAACTCTCTCAAACTCAATAGATACGCCCCGGACAAAGTATTCAAGCCAAGAAGTGAGGTCACCATCGGAAGCCTTATGTAAATTTTCATAGTACGAGTATGCGTCTTTGTCATAAAACTCCTCAAGCGAGAAAAAACGACGAATATCATATTTTCCTAGGAATAAGATGAGTGTTGCAAGCGCCCTCGACACTCGCCCATTTCCATCGATAAACGGGTGGATGCGAACAAGCTCGTGATGCACAATACCAGCTTTTAATATTGGGTGAATTTCTTCGTCACTGTATTTATTGATCCAATACAGGAATTCACGCATGAGAAATGGAACTTCAAGTGGTGCGGGAGGGCGAAATGTAATCTCTCCATTTTCACTATTTCGAATAACCACTTGCTTCGTGCGATATTCTCCCGACTGATCTTCTGGCAAGATTTTGTGCACTACTACTCGGTGCAACTTTTTAATAAGTGCCTCGCTCACCCGCTCAACTTCCCGTTCCGTCTCATCTTCAATTACCTCCAAAACTCGCCGGTAATTGATAACTTCCTGTACATCTCGAGCATGACCTAAAATATCCCGGCCCAACAGTACGTCTTTTGCTTCAGATAGATTTAGTTTATTTCCTTCAATATGCGTGCCATGGTGTGATTGGCGAATTATTGCGTCTTCTCGAAATCGTTTTTCCCAGAGTGGCAAAAGCGGCGCATCGGCAATTACTTCACGAGCCCCTTCTATCTTGCCAATATTACGAAGTAGTGTGTTTGTGATGGTATATTTGGGATCAAACATTATCCTGTCATTATAAGCTTGAAGGTAGTTGGTTATCAATAGTCCTCGAAGATAAGAACCTAAAGTCTGTAATTTTATAGAGTATTGTGTCGATAAGAACGCTGAAATCTGTTCCTACATCTTTTATGTCTAAAATTTGTGTTTTTATTCGTTTTGTGCGATTTTGGATATCATGGCAAACGCTTATTGTTATGCCATATTCATCAGATTTTGTCTGGAACCATTCCAAATCCTTTTTTGAAGCTTCTTGCGAACCAAAAAAAGAAAGAAACTGTTTTTTATCCGATTCATTTACTCTTTCAAGAAATAACGTGGTAAAAACCGTATTTTTTCCTTCCTTAATATCTGAATCTGCGGGTTTTCCGATACTCTTTTCTTGTCCAAACGATCCAACAAAATCATCATATATTTGAAATGTTATTCCTAAATCGAGTAATATCCGCGACCACATATCAATCTCTTTTTGCGAAGTTTGCGCAAGTACCATACCCATACCAGCCGGTTTTTCAAATGTATATTGTGCTGTTTTTAGTTTCATTACCGTGAAAATATCATCATTTTTCTGAACATCCAAATATTCTCCAATGAGTGTTTCTTGCTTGAATGAATTATATAGTTTGTTAAGAGAGTCTTTTTGTTTTATTGGCATTTCAAGGTGAGTAAGCGCGTCAATATATAGTTCGTCAGCTATGGTGAGCGCAAGATCTCCCAAAAGGATCGCCGTTTCAGTTCTGTAAAGCTCGTGAATCGTTGCTTTTCCTCGACGGAGTGATGATTTATCGATAATATCATCGTGAATAAGTGCGAGCGCATGTACAAATTCTATTGAAAGCGCTACTTTCCAAATTTCAGAGTCTTCTACTTTGGTACTTTTCCAGTTTTGGTATGCAAAATAAAAAATCGCAGGGCGGATATGCTTACTTTTTCGATTCATAAATTCAGAAAGTATGTCTATAAGTTTTGATCCGTCGGAATGAACTAAGCTATACGCTTCTTTTTTTTTGAGAAGATATATGTTGAGTTTTTTTAGAAATAAAGTATCAAAATCTTCTAGAAGTTTCATTTTCCAAATCTCCTTTCTCGTGAAGAAAATTCAGTAACGATTTTCTCAAGTTCACTATCTTTAAAATCGGGAAAAAGTGTATCTGTAAAAAACAATTCGCTATAAACTGATTGCCACGGTAAAAATCCAGAAAGTCGATGCTCTCCGCCGGTTCGTATAATAATATCCGGGTCAGGAGTACCAGCAGTATCAAGTGCTGAATCAAAATCGGCCTCCGTTACTTTCTCCTTACTCGTATGAGTGTTCACCGCGCGGATTATTTCATCACGACCACCATAATTTAACGCAAGAATTACTGTAATCGCCTTGTTGTCTTTAGATTCTTCTTCAACTTTTGTAATTATCTTACGAAGGTCGTTAGGTAGCTCTTCAATATTTCCAATAAATGTAAGCTTGACATCTTTCTCTTGCAGTTTTGATACATCTTTGCTGAAATGAAGCTTCATTAATTGAAACAATATCGCCATTTCACGTTCGCTTCTTTTTCTTTCGTTTTCCGTAGAAAGGACCCAAAATGTAATATATGGAATACTCATACGAGCCGCTTTTTCAACAAGTTCGAAAAAAACATGTTCTGCTGAATATTTATGACCAGTATCTTCTGGCAATCCCTTGGCCCGTGCCCAACGCCTGTTGCCATCACAAATAATAGCCACATGTTGTGGAGGTTTGTCCATACTATCTTTAGTCGTAGTTGACAGTAAAAATCATTTGTACTACACTCTTCCTATGCGACCACTATTTGCACTTGAGATCGATTCATCTATTTATGCGCCTGCCAACGTTCCATCAATCGGTTCACTTATGAATGTCTTTATTCCGCTTGTAATGACTACTGCTTCTATTATTTTTTTATTTATGCTACTTTTTGGAGGATTCAAGATTTTGACGGCGGGGGGAAGTGCCGAAAATTTTAAAAAAGCTCAACAATTGATCACGTGGGCAGTTGTTGGTTTTGGTTTGATTGTGTTGAGCTTTCTCATTGTAAAAGTGATAGGATATATTACGAACGTACCAATTTTATTATGAAACTAGCACAAGATGTAGGCGACGCATTTGGAAAAATAACTCCACCTCCCGGTGCATTCAATGTCGATCCAGTGTATGGACTGGGTAAAATTATCACCACTGGTATCCAACTGGTACTTGCAGCTGCAGGAATTATGCTTCTTTTCTATCTCATGTGGGGAGGATTTGATTGGCTTATGTCAGGAGGCGACAAAGAAAAACTCATGCAGGCACAGCAAAAATTAACAAATGCAATTATTGGACTGTTTGTTATTATTGGTGCACTAACGATATTTACATATGTTACTGGAAATTTACTTGGTATTATCAAGGTGGGTAACGGTTTTCACTTCACGCTCCCAACACTTGATGATACAAAAATAGAAAGTCGTCCAACCCCTTGTCTACTACCTCCAGGAAAAGGCGGACCCCCTGTTCCGTGCTAAATAAATGGAATTCTTGAAAGCGATAAAAAATATAAGCCGTACGAATATGGCACAAGGAGCATTCCATACAGAATCATTAAAAATATCGTTGTTGTAAAATCTGTCTTTAAATTAAAACGAATCCCCAAGTAGAGAAGTGTCAATTTCCATAAAAATATAGTTACAGATAAACAGATATATACAATGCTAAAAAATATTCCTAATGAGGAATAACTTCTTGGAGGAGGAAGACTGATAAATAAAAATAGTGTGAGATAAAACCAGATAAGTGTTGGGATAAGAGTAAAGCTGAATGTATTAATAATATGAAGCAGTTGTACTTTTGGCTTTGTAAAAAAAGACATCGTATAAAAAAATATGATCGATGGAATAAACGTTAAAATAAAACTAATAAATCCACCCCATCCTCTTCCTGCAAAATAGTTTGAAAGTAAAAAATAACTAAAAACAAAAAATAAGACTCCGTAAACTTGTCCACTATAAAAAGTGGAGGAGAATCGTCGCATTGTTTTATACGGAGAAAATATGAGTCCAGAAATCGTGTTGATAAATAAAACAATTGAGGTTAAGAGTTCAGAAACCATATTGAAGGATGCTTGCAAGTCTGACTACTAAATATCCAATAGAGAGATAGAGCGAAACTACCAACAGTATTGCGACAGGAATATATATTTGAAATGGAAGATATTTTAATCGTGAAGTGATTGTTCTAAAAACTCCATCTAAAATTGTATTACTAAATTTATTTGGTGAAATAACATACACTTCATTAAGTTTTTTTTGTAAAGATAGGTATGTTTGATCACTCATAATTTTTATATTCTGCAATAAATGCGCGCCTAGCTCTAAATAACAAACTTTCGGTTGTTTTAAACGGCTGACCAAGTGTATCTGCAATTTCCGCAACAGAAAAGTCCTCTATGTACTTTAGTCGTAATATATGGGCATAATCATGCGGAAGTTGCGTTAGAACATGAGTTATTTTTTTTAAGAGATAATCCCTGTCCAGTTCATCATCAAGAAGAACGGTCGCGAATGAGTCAATAATAAAAGCTGGAATATGAGAGAAAAATATTTTTCGAATCTTTTTTCGGCGCAGTTTATCGATAATTTTATATTTTGCAATGGAAAATAAATATGTTTTTAAACTCGATTGACCTCGGAAATCTCGAAGTCCTTCAATAAAATTCAAAAAAACGTCTTGCATAACTTCCTCCGCTTCCCCATGATCAGCAATCGTTTTTTGAATAAAAGAGAAAAGTGGCTTTTTGTGTTTGGAATAAAAGGTAAAAAGTGCCCGCTCATCTCGATTGATGAGATGAGAGAGGAGCTTTTGGTCCTGAATCGAAAGCATACACTAATTATATCATTAAATTCTCCCTCTCTCCCAATCCCCCCATCTTCCTCTCCCCACCTCCCACACCCCCTATCTCCCATACTCCTCCTCACCTCCTCTTTTAGAGTATAATAACCCCATGCTTATCGACGAAGTCCAAATAGATGTTCATGCCGGAAATGGTGGTCACGGTAGTGTTTCGTTTCGTCGTGAAAAATTTGTGCCAAAAGGCGGACCAGACGGTGGAAATGGAGGAAAGGGAGGGGACATATATTTTATCGGTGTTTCAGATCTCGGCGCTCTTTTACAATTTCAATCTAAAAAAGAAATTCGGGCAGATGATGGAAAACCCGGTACAGCTAAAAAATGTGAAGGGCATGGAGGAGCAGACTTATTGATTCGAATTCCTATTGGGACAAGTGTTCTTGACCTGCTAACAAATAAGACAGTTGAAATTGAAACCGTTGATCAGAAAGTGCTTATCGCAAAAGGCGGATGGGGAGGAAAAGGAAATTTTGAACTGCGAAGCGCCAGCAATCAAACCCCGATGAGCGCACTTCCTGGCAAGCCCGGAGCGTTTACGACACTCCTCTTGAACCTTCGATTCATTGCGGATGTTGGATTTATTGGACTTCCAAATGCGGGTAAAAGTAGCCTTTTAAACGCACTCACCAATGCGCATGCAAAAATTGGGAACTATCCATTTACAACGCTGGAGCCAAACTTAGGAAAAATGGATCATTTAATCTTGGCAGATATTCCGGGGCTCATCGAGGGCGCACATAATGGAAAAGGGCTCGGAACAAAATTTCTCAAACATATCAGTAAAACAAAACTTCTCGTTCACTGTATCGACTCATCTTCGGAAGATGTTCTGGGAGACTACAAAACGATTCGAAAGGAGCTTGAAGAACACGATGAATCACTCCTCTCAAAACCAGAGATCATCGTTCTCACCAAATCTGATCTGGTAGATAAAAAAGAGATGAAGAAAAAAGTAACAGCTTTGAAAAAACTTAAGAAAGAGATACTCGTTTGTTCCGTGTTGGATGATGAAGAACTTAAGATCCTCAAACAAAAAATACTTACTATTTAGGGCTTTATAATAATACTTTTAACTCCGGGGGTTCAAAGGATTGTTGGGACAGCGAGATCCTGAAATAGATTCAGGCCTTGGCTCTGGAGCCACAGGCTCAAGAGATGACAATGGATACTTCTTCTTGCTATACTGAACTCTTATGCTTAGAAAAAATAGAAGTTTACTTATTATCGCCCTTATTGCGATGGTGAATATGCTGGGATACGGAATTATTATTCCGATTCTCTATGCATATTCAAAAAAATTCGGGCTTACAGATTTTCAAAATGGTTTACTTTTTGCAAGTTTTTCAGTTTGTCAATTCATCTCAACACCGATAATAGGACGACTTTCAGATAAGTATGGACGGCGGCCCCTCCTCCTCGTTTCAATTATTGGGACGGCTGGTTCTTTTTTTATAATGGCATTTGCACCAAATGTTCTTTTCCTCTTTTTGGCTCGCATGCTTGATGGAATTACTGCCGGAAACATTCCAGTCGCGTTCGCCGTGATTTCCGATTCTACCAAACCAGAAGAACGTGCAAAAGCGTTTGGATTCGTGAGCGCCGCATTTAATTTTGGGTTTATTTTCGGCCCCGCAATTGCCGCAGTTACTGTAGGTATTAGCGCTTCGCTTCCTTTTATTATCGCAGGATGTGTTACTGTTGTTGCCGCCACACTAACATATCTTTATTTACCTGAAACAAATAAACATATGGGTGAAGTACGCCATGGAAAACTATTTGATTTTCCACGTATGGCACGCACCCTTTTCGATCCAAATGTTGGCGCAACCTTCTTCATTTCTCTTGTCTTCTTCCTTGCGTTTGCGTGTGCTCTCATTTATGGATTCCAACCATTTACATTGAAAGTTTTGCACATTTTACCATCACAAAATGCAATCCTCTTTACGATGTTTGGTATTGTTGGGTTGATTTCTCAAACATTCCTTGTTGGACGTTTTTCAAAAAAGTTGGGAATCAAAACATCGTTTTCGATCTCACTCTTTTTCACCGCCGTTTCATTGCTTATAATGTTTTTCTCACGATCAATTCCCATTTTTATAATTGCATCAATTATTCTTGGACTCTTTAATAGTTTTGTACAAACACTCATTCCGACAATCCTTTCCCAAGAAACTGATGAAAAGTCGCAAGGAACAATTATGGGACTTAATGCGTCATATCAAAGTTTGGGTATGATTATCGGGCCAATTTTGGGCGGATTTATTGCAACAATTGCAATCCCTCTTCCCTTTTTAGTCGGAGCCGGATTAGTTTTAGTCTGTTTCTTTATGTCATTTTACGTCATGCGACCGGATGTAAAAAAAGAATCTGTGTTTTAGGAAGTGGTGAGAAATTGATATAGCTTCATTCCAATAACTGATCCTATGAGTGGACCAATAATTGTTGAAGGTGCAAGCGAATTTGCTCCAAGCGCAACTGCCGGATTCAAAAATCCAGGTGCTCCGATCATTGAAGCAACGCTTGCTCCTAAAAGAAGTGAGCCGCCAATTACCACTCCTTTGACCATATCTGGCATCTTCCCCAAAACCGTTGCCGCAATTCCAAATGTAAAAAAGACTGTTCCAACTATTTCGCCAACCATCACAGCATTCAACCCCATCCAATTGAGCCCAATAATATCTATATCAAGTGACTTTAAGGCAATAAATGCAAGAATTCCTCCAATACATTGGGCGACAATATACCGTATTGCTTCTTGAGAGTCAATTTTCTTGATTGAAAAAAGACCTACGGTGACTGCAGGATTAATATGACAACCCGAAATACTTCCTATTGTGTATACAAATAATGCGAGGATAAGTCCGGCGAGAATGGGGATGGGAATGGGGAAATCGGTCGTATTTGCCCCAAGTAAGAGTATGAAAGTTAATGAGAATGTCCCGATCACCTCTGCAAGCAATTTTTTATTCGCCATGTTGTGGTAATAATAATGTGATAGTATCTATATGTCAATAGTTTGTTCATAAAATGTACACTTCGGGTGTGTATATGTGTGTATATTAGTTGTTGTAGCGGCCTTTTAGATACTTTTCCAGCTCGGTAAGTGCAAATCGTCGAGGATTTGTTTTATCATAATGAGCTCGATTCATTTCACCTCTTGTTTGAGTATAGCCATCTGGAATAAATAGTACATCCCATCCAAAACCATCATTTCCTCTTGGTTTGTCTGAAATTGTTCCTTTTATTATTCCAATACAAACCTTCATTTCTTTTCCATCGTAAAATCCAATTCCAACCTCTCCCCGTGCCCTTTTATCTGTAAAATGTGAAACCATATCACAAATTCCCTCATATTTTATTTCTAGTTCAAAATATTTAATCAAGGTCCCCGGTAACCTCCCCATTGCTGAAATAACGAGAGAAACATCATCTACTAAAACAGGAGATTTAACAATAGAATACGCTTCGCGGAGTTTGTGCTCGACAACTTCCGTAAGATCAAGAGATTGAATTTCTGCAAGCTCAAGTTTATGATGTTCAACCGGTATTCCTAGATATCGGCTCATTTGCATAGCTTTTGAAGAATTTCCTGTGATAAAGGTTAGCTTTTTATTCATGTGTTTATTTTACTACAAAGCCCGTCATTATAGGCTGGAAGTTTGGTAGAATTAGATCATGAAACTTTCTGTCGGAATCATCGGCCTTCCAAACGTTGGAAAGTCCACACTTTTCAATGCACTCCTAAAAAAACAGGTCGCGTATGCGGCCAATTATCCTTTTGCAACAATTGAGCCAAATGTGGGGGTTGTGGAGGTACCGGATTCGCGGCTCGGTGCGCTTGCAAAAGTGATTGGAAATAATCCTCCGATTGTTCCTGCAGTGGTCGAGTTTTACGATATTGCTGGACTTGTGGCTGGAGCTTCTAAGGGTGAGGGATTGGGTAATAAGTTTTTATCTCATATTAGGGAGGTTGCCGCGATTGTACATGTTGTACGTATTTTTGAGGATTCAAACATCACACATGTATCTGAAAAAATTGATCCAGCGTCTGACATCGCAACAATTAACACCGAACTTATTTTAGCTGACCTGTCCACTTTAGAAAAATATAAGGAGCCGAAAGGAAATGCTTCAAAGGAAGACGTGGCCACGTTTGACGTGGTGAAAAAGTTGCGAGTGGCACTTGATACTGGGACAGCCGCACGAGATGTAGAGCTTGATGAGAAGGAACAGGAGGCGATTAAGCAGTTGAATTTGCTCACCATGAAACCAGTGTTGTTCGTGTTTAATACGTCAGAAGAACAGCTGGAAAACCCCTCCTCGATCGAGCTTCCTAAAGGAACTGAAGAAAGTATGTATTTTTGTGCAAAGCTTGAAAATGAGATTGTGGAGCTTTCGCTTGATGAACAAAAAGAGTATTTGAATCAATATGGACTTGAAGAAACAGGACTGAATCGACTCATTCAAAAAACATATGAGCTACTGGGGCTTATCTCCTTCCTAACCGCAGGTGAAAAGGAAGTACGCGCGTGGACCATTCACAAAGGAGATACGGCGGTTATCGCAAGTGGTGAAATTCACACAGATTTTATGAAAAATTTTATTAAGGCCGAGATTGCACCATTTGATGCATTTGTGCAATTGGGTGGTTGGCTGGGAGTTCGGGAAAAAGGAAAGGCAATTCTGGCTGGAAAAGATTATATTATGAAAGATGGGGATGTGGTTGAGTTTAAGATTGGAGTTTGAGAAAAGAAATCTCTATAATGATTACATGAACGTCCTCATTGCGTATGCGACAAATTCCGGAGGTACCTATTTCGCCGCGCAGACTGTAAAAAAAGTACTCGAGGCTAAAAAGTTCAGTGTTACTACCGCAGAAGTAGAGGATTTGAGTCCTCATGATTTTAAAAAGTACGACCTTATAATCCTCGGCTCGTGTAGTTGGAATTATAAGGATTTAGAGGGCCAGCTCCCGAAAAGTTTTGAAGAATTTGTAAAAAACACTCCTGCAAACTCGTTGCAAAATAAAAAGTGCGCAGTATTTGGTTTGGGAGATAGTGAATATTTATATTTTTGCGGAGCTGTTGGAATTTTGGAGAAGTACATACAAAAAAACGGAGGAACGCCGATTACAGATTCACTGCGAATCGATGGATACTACAAACATGAAAAAGAAAATAATGAGAAACTTGAGAAATGGGTACATTCGCTACCTCTTTAATCTTCGATTTTATACCCAAATCCATATACAGTCTTTATGAGTTTTCGCCTAAATCCCCGGTCAACTTTTATTCGTAAATTTTTTACATGCGCGTCAACAATATTTTGAAACGCTTCATAATCACTTTCCCAAACATGATCAAGAATCATGGCTCGCGTTACTACTCGTCCAACATTAGTCATTAAGTACTGCAAGATTGCCATTTCTTTTCGTCGAAGATGTAACAATTTATTCCCTCGGCGTACTCGGGCATTTTCAATATCAAATTGCAAATTTCCAACAGACAAAATCAATAGTTTTTTGTGTTTTGAAGTTCGGCGAATCAGTGAGTGGACTCGGGCAAGAAGCTCTCCTTTGTCAATTGGTTTGACCAAAAAATCATCAGCACCTACGGTAAGTGCATGTATTTTGTCGGTTGTATGCGCACGTCGTGCCAAAACTAAGAGTGGAATCGTACTGTTCTCTAATCTGATTGCGTAACACAACGTGTTTTTCTTTCTATTACAGATTTCAAAATCAATTATAATAAGGTCATACGTATTGATAAAACCTAGGTTTGTTCGAATATTTTTTGGGAATAAAACGGTTATCGAATGTGCTTCGTTTAGTGCTTCGTGTATAATACACGACTCCTGTTTATCGTCTTCTATGAGTAGAATATTCATTCTTTCGCAAAAATTCGAAAATAAAAGGAGAAGGAGTTTTTAAAACCGCAGTAGTTGAATAGTGTTTATGTACTGTCATAGTAGCATAATGCTGCCATAACCGCCCATAGTATAACTTATTCTTTTATGTTGTCAAGCGGTATTTATTGCTAGAACAGGCAGACTACTTATGCTGGAGAATTATTCCGAATGGAGTAGCACGTCCTTGTGGAATAATATACCCACCACTCCACAGACTCGTTGAGGCTCCACTATCTAAATTGAGCGCATTTTGCACACCAAGAGCTTTGAGAACATGTGCGACTTCCGCAACGGTCGCGTTTTGAACAACGCCAATATAAACAGTGCTTCCAGTTGCGCCGATGAAACTTCTACTTCCTTTACTTCCCCGTTTTGGCTCCCCATCACCATTAAAGACAATGTTTCCATCAAGGACTAAAAGCGGCTGACTTGTGATAACACTGTCAACTCCCGTATCCCGTCCCCATTGGGAAGATTGGCCAACAAATCGAGCTGAACTTCCCGAGAAAATAACCGCCGGAACTGAACTGTACACGTTATTATCTGAATTAAAGTAATGCTTTGCCTTGTTCATGATAAGCGTATCGAACGAGTTTTTCTTACCATCACAGCTTGGGTATGAGGCTGGGCAAAAATACGGCCCGTTAATTCCCGCAAAACCCCCACTACGGGTAGTGTAATCGGCAAGTGAAAGAACCGGACAATCATTCCCACAATCACCGTCAGACGCAGTATCGACGACGACTCTCGTCGAATTAAGGTCAGCAGAAACGATATCCACCAAATAATCTCCAATATCTGCCGATACCTTTTGTCGTCGGTAACCGGAAGAAGGAGGCACATTATTTGCAACTATATTTTGGGGAATTGAAAATGTGGAACTTACTTGAGTTTGTTGCGCTGAAATATCTGCGCTAAGTTTATTTAGTGTTGCTTCAGCCGAAGCATAGTTTCTTTTGGATAAGAGCTCGAGTGCCGAAACATATGCCTCATCAAACTTACTTGTTTTTGTGCTACTTTCTCGAAACTTAATAAGCGATTCATAAACAGTCACACTTTTTTTATACGAAGACTCTATTGCAGAAATCGTTTTCTCCAAATCCTTATTACTCTTGTATTGATCCTGACTTTTGAGAATCTCTAGCTCTTTTTGCGTTTGCTTCATGGATGAAAGTGTTTGTGTGAGCTTATCATCAAGTGCTTTTCCATGCGTATCGAGTGTGTGAGCTTTTGAGTTCAAGATCACTGTTTGGTAGGTGAAAAATATTGAGATTCCAAGAACAGTTGAAAGAAAAATAGAATAGAATAATCTGTTTCTACGCTCAACATCATTAAAAAGATCTATAAGTGCTTTTTTCACGTCTGTCTACAGCTTACCAAAAAGCTGGGCGTGAAATCCACTAGATCGTTTTACCTGTAAATCCTTATTGAGGATACAGTATTCAAATTGGAAATTTATTGAAAAGTTTTCTGGCGGAACCATAAATAGAGCAGTTGCAAGCCCATCAGCAAGTGCTGCAGAGTCCGCGATTACCCAGGAGGCAATAATTTCTTTTGGTGAAGAAAGTGTTTGCGGATATATTATATGATTGTATTTTCCCCATGCTCTTCGATTTGTTGCCGAGCTACACATGCATCCATATTTCATCTTTATTGTTCCAATAATTTGTGTTGTATTAAGCGGATTTTCAAGTCCAACAGTAATCTCTTTGTCATTTGAAACATACGAAATATCTCCGCTTCCGTTTACGAGAAACCGTTTTACCCCTTTTTCTTTTAAAAAGGAAGTTGCTGTATCAACTAAAAATCCCTTTCCTACTGCTCCAAAATCAAAAAGCACCGGCTCCTTCACTTTTATTGTTGTGGTATCGATGATCTTAACTGTTTCAAAAAGATCGGGAACTTTGTTGATCTTTTTTTGAGAAATCAGTGAGTAATCGGCATCATACCCAAGTTCTTCAAGTGTATGACCAATAAACGGAGTAAGCTTTTTCTCTGATAAATCGTAAAGTTTGAAGTAGAGCTGGAGTATCTGAATAAATTCTTCAGGAACTTTTATTTTCCCTGTTTTATGTGAAATCTTCGAAACAAATGAGTTTTTGATGAATCGTGAGTAGGTATTGTCAAACTCATGAGACTTATGAGTAATTTCTGAAGTGATACTGGTAAAAGCATCCTCTTTAATCTGGTCCCAAATGCTTATTTCCCACGTTGTCCCCATACTTTCATAGGCAAGTTTTTGGGGAAGCATATTTTTTATGCTTTTGCTTGGGCTTTTATCTTTTCAAGTGCGTCCATAAATCCTTTTGGAGTGAGGGATGAACCGTTGACAACAGTGAGTGCGATTGAATCGATAGGTTTCCCAACTACTTTTTCACTAAATCCTGCCTTGAAAAGACCTTGCATTCTTTTTGTGGTGGTGTGTGTACCAAGACCCGTAAACTGTGCAGATGCGACGATGTCATCCTTAAGTGTCATCGTAATATCGATTTGCTCCGGACCATTTGGGGAAACATACCCCCCTTTTGCTTCATAGGTGCCATTTTTATATGTTGATTGTGTAGTTTCGTCAGGAGTTGTTGTCTCTATTGTCACTGTATTTTTTTCTTCAATACCTACTGTTGGTTTTTTATTCAAACCAAATTGCCAAAAACCAAATCCGATAAGTGCAACAACGATAAGACCTATAATAACGTATTTTGTATTCATGAATCTGATTATACTATACTTTATATATGCTTGAAATGCTAAAAAAGTTTGCAAATCTAAAAAATCCGCTTTTCCAATTTTTCCTCTATCTTCTGGCGTTTGCGTTTCTTTCAACATTCGATCTTTTCATTTCTGGATCTGGGCAGAAAGAAATAATTCAGTATGGATCAAATTTTGCAGTAACCGTTGTAAGCGCCCTCGTTGTATATTATTTCGTTCGTTTCAAGTTGAACTTTGTAACTAGTAATCCATTTAATTTTTTCATTTCTTGTTTGATTGCGTATTTACTTCTCCATCCAACAAACCCGTGGTGGTTTTTTGTGATAACGGTTCTATCGATCGCCGTTGGAAAGTATTTTGTGAAATTTAATAATATGCCGATTTTTAATCCAGCCGCCCTGGGAATTGTATTGGCGACAATAATAACGAGAGTTCTCTTTCTTTTAAAACTTGCACCAGATTATGTACTCGTTTCGTGGTGGGGAACGGATATGACCCAACAATTTTTGACCAAAACTCCCTTATTTTATATAGTTGCCGCACTGCTACTTCTTCGATTTATGTACTTTTCCCACAAATTTAGAAAACTGTATTACATGGCAACTTTTTGGATAGTGTACGTAGCATTCATCATCGTATACAGCGTACTGACAAATAATCAAAGCGTTCTAACAATCAATTCGTTTGCGATGATGGTATTTGTAACCACTGGATTTTTTTCGTTTGTGATGCTCACCGAGCCAAAAACTTCACCTATTTTCAGCAATCAACAAATTATTGTGGGAATTTTAGCCGCAGTATTCTTATTTGCAAACAATACATTTTTCGCCTCGCTCCCCATCGATCCATTTTTGAACACTGTTCTTGCGGCAAATTTGATGGTATTTGTGTTTGGGTACTTTAGAAAGTTGACTTCAGGAATAGCCGAAGGTTGAGTTATTTAGATGGAGTTTTCTCGATAGAAGCTCGTTCAATAAGCCACATTCGTGCTAAAGTTGTTGGATTTATTCCTTTGGATCTGGCTACTTTTTCAATTTTTTCTTTTATTGATACTTGAATTCGAATCGACATAGTAGCCTCTTTTTCAGGCTCGATTAATGGTAGTTCGGATAAAGGTGTCTTGGGATTATCAAATAAAGGTGAAGTATCATGTGTATCCCAGAAATCAGCTTCTTCATCTAAGGTTTTGAATGGTTTAATTGGTTTGGGTTTATAGATAGTTTTTTTCTTTGCCATATAAGGAGTGTATGACATTGTCATACATTTGTCAAGTGGTAAATTAGAGCATTTCTCCATCATCCCCAATATCCCAATCAATTTCTCCACTCTCCTCCTTTCTTTTCTCGAATGAGATTTTGAGTTCGACGACCGAGATTTCTCGATCTTGATCTTCGGCCAATGTCATGGCACGGCACGCCGGACAATCAGTACACCTCCCGAAAGAGAAATCATTTTTTTTCATATGCGAGGATTGTACGAAAGACTCTTTTATTTATCCACAGCATACATGCCGCAAAAGTGAGGTTTTAGATTGTTAGGAAAGGATTATTTTGAGCTTATATCACCATTTCATATAAGAGACAAACTTACTCAAAGATCGTTTGTAGTACTTATCTTCGATTTTTTCAAAAGCCTCAGGAACAGAAAGCCACCGACAACTATGAAACTCACTCATGTTAATGGACATTTTCTGTGGTGGTTGTTCAAGAACATAAAATGTATCGTAGTGTTCTCGACATAATTGAGGAGGATTATCAATATCGACTATTTGCATACTAAAAGGGCCAGCAAGATCCGAAGGTTTTACTTCAAGACCAAGCTCTTCCTTAATTTCTCGAGTTAGTGCCATTATTGGGAGTTCTCCAATATCGATATGTCCTCCAGGAAATAACCACATTTTTGCTTTTTTATGATCGACCGCAAAAACTTTTTTTGAATCGGGGTTATAAATAACGACCATTACACAACAATGACTGAGCGTATTCTCATCACGAGTTAATTTCCTCTGTTGAAGTCGCGAACTCCACCGATCATATTCAAAATCATCAATAATTGAAGGTGTTAGATGTTGAAGTAAGTAGTTTTGCAAATCCATCAGATAACTAGTCTATCAAATCTTTTTCTTTTAAGTGTGCGAGAATAATCTTATCAACCGGAGAAAGTATGCTGAGGTTAGTTGTTGAGTCATGCCATGCAATTTCTTCAACTTCCATTGACGGTACAAGGTCACCTTCATATTCTCCGGTGTAACAGGTCATTTGTACAAAAACTCCTTCTGGTTTCCCGTGGGCTTGCGCTTTGAATATCCCAAGATATTGGAGTGTATATGGAAGAAGATTTACAGAAAGTTCCTCTCTTATTTCCCGTATGAGTGTTTCTCGATCTGATTCTCCAGGTTCCCGCTTCCCACCCGGCAAATACCACACATCCTTCCCTTTCGAACGCGTCGAGAGAATTTTTCTATCTTTTAAATAAATCCACGCAATTTTATCAATGAGATCCATACAAAAAAGATTATATCAGAAGAAGTTATGGTGATATTACTTGAAATCTTGTTGTTCTTTTTTGATCTGTTCTGCCAGGAATATTTTCATTAATGACTGATACGGCACGTCACGTGAATTTGCAATTTGCTTTATTCTCATGAGCATAAAACTGGGAAGTCGCAGAGAAATAGATTCTGTAGAGGGTTTTAGTCGAGAAAGATCAAGCTCGACAGGCTCAAGTTGATCTAAATAATCAGTCAGATCATGGGTATCCCAAAATTTTCTCTCTTCATCTTCATTCTTAAAATGTGGAATTAATTTAGTTTGTTTATTTTTCATACAACTCCTTTTCTTTTTTACTTTGTTTTCTAGCTGAAACTACTCTTATTCTAGAATTTCTCAAAGTAAATGTAATATATAAATATTTTCTGTGGTTAGTTATTCCAAGTAAATAATATCTTTTTTCAATTTGTGAATGTTTAATATCTTTATAAATCTTAATTGGTTTGTTAAAAAAGGCTTCTTCTGCTTCTTTATGGTAAATTTTGTGCTTATCAAGACTTTTATTAATATTACCATCATCCCATTCAAAAAATAAAGGGGATGGTAGATTCATGAATTAAGTATATTACAGTAATATACAATTTGTCAAGGGGTTTTCTTTTTCCAATCTCCACTCGTGAACCGATTTCGGCTATTTTTATGCCAATCGTGGGGATTTGATTTTTGTAGTGATTTCCACAAATTTTTAGCTGTTTGTGTAAATAAAAATTCCTTCGCAACACGTGTTCGAATTTCTTTCCAATTATCCGAAAAACGGAGTCCCTTAAATTCTTGCTCACGTATTTCAAAATCAATCGTCAAATTGTCCGCATCCTTAAGAATTTTTGACTCTATCGATTTCCGTTCTTCATATTCTGCAAAGAGAGCCAAAAATTCTTTTTCAATCGCAGTTCCGCCAAGCATATCGGCAATTCCTAACTTATCATTACGAATCACATATTGACGAGACAGATAATCGACGTCGCCTACGCGGCTTTCAACGATGTCATGGGCAAGTGCCATCTTCATGAGTTTTTCTGTGTTTACGTTTTTTTCATATTGGGCGATAAGGAGTGCGATCCATACGATTCGAAAGTGATGTTCAGCCAAGTTTTCAAAATCCGGATTTAAGAATCGTTTCCATGTGCGGGCAACATAGCGTAGTGTGCCGATTTCATACAAAAACTCCAGATCCCGTTTGGCAAATCCCTTACTTGGACTTTTCCCCTTTTTCATAGGGAGTAGTATAGCACATACTATTTTTGTGATAGAATACAAGTATGAAAGTGATTTTTGCAGCGCCGAAAACTAACTTTCCACCACAACTCCTTGAAAAACTTGTCAGGTATGCAGAATATCAATTCTTTGAAGAAAATCCAATTGATATTCGAAATATTAAAGAACTCAAAGAGCCCGGTGATAAAATCCTTATTCCATTTCCAGAACCGATGGCGTGGAAATTTCCTAATGAATATATTAAAGAAATTCCTGACTTAAAAGCAATTTGTTTATCAACAACTGCTTTTAGTTGGGTTGATGGAGAACTTGCACGAAGCTTAAATATTCCATTAACCTATGTCCCTAACGTACCAAATGGAGTTGCAGAAGGAGCAATATTCGCAATGCTCGCACTTGCCAAAAGGTGGGCAACTAGTTTTAAAAATAAATCATTTGAATTCAAACCAAGTAATTTTCTCCTTGAAATTCAAGGTAAGACAATTGGAATAATCGGGCTTGGAAAAATTGGGTCGCGAATTGCACAAATAGGAGAAGGAATGGGGGGGGAAATTGTCTATTGGTCAAAACATACTAGAAATAATAAGTATAAATATCTTGAACTTGAAGAACTTATGAAGACAGCGGACTTTATTTTCCCAGCAGCTTCAGTTACTCCTGAAACAGAAAAATTTATTACAAAAGAACTGCTCGATATGATGAAACCAACAGCATCGCTCATTGCAATTGTGAACACAAAGATTATTGATATTGAGTATGTTCTCGAAAAAGCTCAAAAAGGAGAAATATTTGGACTTGCAATTCAGTCAGGAACTACAACGGTTGAAGATTATGAGGGAAATGTTTTTGTAACTCAAGAAAATAATTGGTATACCAAAGAAACTGTTGAAACAAAAATGACGACCCTCATCAACACAATCATTTCTGTAATCGAAGACAAGCCAATCAATGTAGTGAACTGATATACTATCCTTATGTCACAAGTATTTATTTTTGGTGCAAGTATGGCATATGGAGTGGGAAGCACGGAGGGAAGTTTTGGCGATATGTTGAAGCGAAAACTTCATGAAGAGATGTATTCTGATGGAGGAGTTGGTGAAAAGCATGAGGTATACAATTTTACAAAACCCGGGGCAACAATCGAATTTGTACTTGATAATTATGAAAATCAAATTGAACAATATAGAAAATCAGGAAAATTAATCGCCATCGTCCACGTTGGTGGAAATAATGCGAAAGCAAAAGATGCGCCAGAAAATTGGGTTTCAACTGGGGAAGAGTTTAGAAGTCTTGCAAAAAAATTATTGAGCAGTTTAGCTGGAAAAATTGATAGTGTGATTTGGGTTGAGCTCGCGCCTGTTGACGAAAGTAAGACAACACCACGAGGAACATCGTATTTCTATAACCATCGATTTGTAGAGTTCAACAAAATATATGCTGAAGTCTGTGCACAAATGAATATTCCGTTTATTGAAACAGGGATTGGGCCGGACGAATGGAAAGAAAAATATTTGTATGAAGACGGACTGCACCCTAACACCGCCGGACAGAGATTGATTTTTGAGAAAGTGTGGGAAGAGGTTAAAAAACTAATCTAGTATTTTAGGTTTTCATAGCAATCCTTTTAACTCCGGGGGTTAAAAGTGGCGTTGCAACTCTTCAATCTGCCGCAAGATTCGTTCAGCTCGCGTAAATCCTATTTTGAATTTTCGAGCGATAAGTTGCGCTAGTGGAAAGTCGAATTTATTGAGATAGGCGAGAACCTCTGGAACAAGCGGGTCTTCGATGTTTTGCATAGTGAGAATTATACTATAATCAATAGCTTTTCTAACAACCCAAACCACCCCCGAGGTGAGAGATTAATTATTGGTGTATAATAAACCTTTATTAATCCTATAAGTTTTGTAACAAAACAGTACATCAAATATGGCAGGAGCAGAAAAAGGTAGTTTATTAGATTCCTACGCAGTAGCAGATGTCGTCACCGATCCTCGTTGGGTTGTATTGCAACCAAAGCCGAAAGCACGAAATTTATCTCCCGAGTTTGCAGAGATTTTTAATAGAGAAAAATATCTGATAAAAGGACGAGTGAGGCTTGTAATTGATGGTCAAGTATATCCTATTCATTTTGAACGATTTGGATCAGATGCTCCAGGAGATGAATCTTCTCGAGTTTTTTTCACACCAGATGAAGGGTATAACGGACGCAGATCTGTAGTAACAATTTCTCCAAATGACTTTACAATTGGTTTGTTCGCGGATGGCCATAAAGCAGATTTTGCAAAAGAACCTTTTCCTGTTTGTGATGATGGACATAATCGAGTAGTAAGACCCACTGGTTCTATATTTTTAGCCAATCGTGACGATTTACGTAGAGGGGTTCAAGGTGGAACAATTAGAACAAGAGTGAGAGAATTAAGAATATCTGTGACAAATCCAAATTTATTTGATGCTCCCATATTTAGAAGGCAAATAACTCGCCCATTTATGTATGATCATAGAGGATTAAAACAAGTTGTATCAGGGGCTATGGACGGATCAAGTTCTATAAGAGATACTGATAGTTTGACAGAAGGAACCGTCGCCGCAGTAATGGCACAGCTGGACCCCCGTATTGATTACGATTCTGACTATGAATGGTATACCGGCGGACCAGAATTAAAAATTACATACCCGCCAGCAGTCGAAATTGCCCAAATGATGGTTTTTTCATGGAAACTTAATGGTCAAGAATCGAGAGATTGATAATTGGGCTCGGGGACAAGGATTTGAACCTCGATTAACGGATTCAGAGTCCGTTGTCCTACCATTAGACGATCCCCGAAGTATATGCATATTGTATCATCTTATGGCTGTTGGGAGATCCCGAAATAAGTTCGGGATGACAGATAAACATATTAGGATTCTATCGCTTCGCTCCAGAATGACAGGTGGGATCAGGATGACAATTGAAGTATCTCTTTCACCTTACTCACTATAGCCTCTGCATCGATTTCTTCATATTTAAGAAGTGCTTCCGGACTCCCACTTCTGGGCATTTTGTTGACGAAAAGAGAATGGATGGGAATATTACTTCCCGAAAGCGCCGATGCCACCGCTTCCCCAACACCTCCTTCTTTATAATGATCTTCAACGGTGAGGATTGCTTTTGTCTCCTTTGCCGCTTTTTCAAGTGTAGAAATATCGAGTGGTTTTATGCTGTACAGATCGATGACTCGCACTTTTACTTTCTCGAGTGTAAGCAGTGTTGCGGCTTTCAGCGCTTGGTGAAGGGTAATTCCACACGCGATGATGGTCACTTCATCCTTGGTACTTGAAAGCAACGTTTTGGAGCCTCCAATTTCAAACTTCTCATCAGAATCATAAAGAACCGGAGTTTGGGCCCGAGTTAACCTGATATATGCAATTCCGGTCTGCCGCGCCATCGCCTCCACAAGTTTATCAGTCGAGACCGCGTCTGACGGATACAAAACTACGCTATCAATCATCGATCGGAAAAGCGAGATATCCTCCAGTCCCATTTGTGACGCCCCGTCTTGACCCATTGAGACTCCGGCATGAGATCCGGCAAATTTAATGTTTGCATTTGAATATTGACTCATACGGATTTGATCGTGCGCCCGAGATAAAAACGAGGCAAATGTTGAAACAAACGGCATTTTTCCCATCGCGCTCATGCCTGTGGCCACCCCAACCATATTTTGTTCGGCAATAAACATCTCAAAAAATCGTTCTGGATACTTGTGTGCGAAAACCTCTGCGAATGTGGAGTTATCGAGCCCGGCGTCCATAACGACAAGATTTGGATATTTTTTCTCAATTCGAGTGATTGCATACCCATACGCCTGGCGCGTGGCAATCATGTCCCCTTTCTGAAATGAGGGAATTTTTATTTGATCTTCTTCTGTAGCTATTTTTCTAAAAAGAGTTGGGTGTGGATGTTGTTTTCCTTCCGGCTTGGGAAGCGATTTGCGAAAGCCCAGATCAACTTTCCCAAGCTCTGCAAGCGCTTGGGCAAGCTCTGGTTTCGAAAGCGCTTTTCCATGCCATCCTTCTTTATTTGCTAAAAATGAGATTCCCTGACCCTTCACCGTTCGTGCAAGTATCGCAACCGGCTTTTTTTTCATCCCGCGTCTTTTTTTGTATGCATGGAGAACAGATAAAATATCGTGCCCATCATGAACGATAATCGTGTCCCATCCAAAAGATCGAAATTTATCAGAATAACCCCTCAGATCCCATCCAAACATCGTCGGCCCTGTTTGTTCCAGCCGACTTACATCAATAATTGCGGTAAGGTTTCCCAGTTTGTAGTACGCGGCCAACTGCGCAGCTTCCCAATTTGAACCTTCGGCCATCTCGCCGTCACCCAAAAGAACATATGTTTGAGCATCCGTGCCATCCAGATATTTTGCGACCATCGCCATTCCGACCCCATTTGACAGTCCAATTCCAAGGGAGCCGGTAGCAACATCCGTATACGGAAAAGTGAGTGTGGGATGACCTTCAACACGACTTCCGAAAGCGCGCAACGTGTGCATTTCTGGAAGTGGAAAAACACCCGCACCAACCCACAATGAGTAAAAGAGCGGAGCCGCGTGACCTTTTGAAAAAATAAGACGATCATTATAAATTGATTTTGGGTCGCGTGTGTCGTACGTAAAGTTTCCACCGAAAAAAAGCGCAGTCATGAGTTCGACAGCAGAAAGACACGATGTGGGGTGTCCTGATCCCGCATTAGATGTTGAGGTGAGAACCAAATATCGCATAAGCACGCCCATCTTTTCGATTTCATTAATTTCATTTCTCATATTAGAATGCGACAACTGCAGTTTGACAATTTCCTACCCAGCCCATCCCAATTTGGTGTATTCCTGGATTCATAATGATGTCGTGATGTGCACTGCTTCCCATCCATCCACCAAATACTGCTTCCGGCGAACCATACCCCATTCCTAAAACTTCCCCATATGGATTTCCTGAAAATCCAGCATCTCGTGCCCGACTAGAAAAATCAGATCCATCAGTTCCTGTATGATTAAGCTGATTATGATCGCATACATCCTTCGAGTGTCTTCGTGAAGCTGTGGTGAGTGCGTCGTTTGTTGAAAGCTGGGAAAGTCCCTGCCGTTGCCGCTCACTATTAATAAGCGTGATCGTTTGCGATTCAGGGGAAGAAGATGAAGGAGCTGCCTGCCCGCCATTACCTTCGGCTTCAGCCGTTGGCAGGCGGGGAGTACTCGAGGGCTCGAGCCGAGGCGAAGGAGAAGGAGTTGACGTTGGTATTGGAATTGTAGGGGCGGGGTCTTCCCGCCCTTTAGTAGGGTCGGGAAACCCGACCCCTACATCGGTTTTTGTACCCATA